>CAJQNM010000144.1 GCA_905479665.1 uncultured Saprospiraceae bacterium | reverse complement strand
GAGCAGTTGGAATTGAAATAGATTTATTATTAAACCAGCACTTCTTCATACCCTGTATAGCTAGTCCTGTAAGGACGATACATCTGAGCGATGGGATTTATCCCATCGTGAAGAATACATTTCAAGTCAAACCCTGAAAGGGTGCAAGGGCGTCACAACATCCTCTTCAAACAACTCGTGTCCAAAATCATGCGAATCCCAAAATCAAGCAAATCCTGACTCTGACAAAAAGGGGAACAAGATCGCTTCATTCTCTGAATCAGGATTCTCAGGATAAAAGGATAAGCTGGATGGAATCGGAATAGATAAAATACGCAATTGCTAGATCACGCATGGAGGTCAATAATACATTGGTCAACGCTTCTCGTGAATTCAACCGGTCCATTGACCCGTGTCCAAAATCATGCAAATCCCAAAATCAAGCAAATCCTGATTCAGACAAAAAGGGCAATTAATTGAATTATTCAAAATCGAAACTTCACACCGATCCGTGACCAACGACCAGGAATGATCGCACCAAGGATATCCTGATACGGAGTATTAAAAATATTTTGTGAATTGAGTGTCAGGGACAATTGGTTGGAGATGAGGAATATCCCAATTTCTGCATTTACAATACTGTATCGTTGAGTCAATGTACTGGCAATGCCGGTAGCTTCTCGTTCAGGGCGATCTTTGTACAGGCCAGAAAGGGCGAGGTGAAACGCAGGGTGTCTGAGACTCGCTTCAAAAGAAAGTAGATGCCGGGCATGGTTTGACGTGTACACCGAAATAATCTCTTCATCCGAGGATGTATTCAGATAGGTATATCCTAAGCGACCCTGCAATCGACTGTCCCCTAAGTTCTTGGTCAGCATGCCTTGCAATTCGAAGCCAGAGGATGCCACCTCTGCTAAATTCGTCGCATAGAAATAAGAGGCATCTGAAAGTAAGTTATCCTTGCGTGGAATTTCCGCATAGCTGGTCAGGCTGTAGTCAATCAGGTTTTTCGATTGTCGACGAAAAAAAGTAAATGCGACGAGTGCGGCTGGATGGGGAGTCCAATCGACTCCGATTTCCTGACTCCAACTGCGCTCGGCTTGCAAGTTCGGATTCCCAAGATTTCGACCGGAGGTCAGATCTGTGAGATTGAAAGAAACGAAGCGCTCGGTATAGTCAGGTGCACGAATAGCACGACCCACCGAGGTACGAAAAGTCCATGGACCCATCAGATATGAGGCATTTAATTGGGGGGTAAACTCTGTGCCGAATACATTGTCATGATCCATGCGTAGGCTTGGAGTGATGCTAAATGCTTCTGTTGGTTGCAACAAAGCAGTCAAAAAGAGACCGTAGCTCAGATCGTCATGAATGCCACGATCGGTACTGGAAATTGACTTCCACAGCGTCTGGATACCTCCCATTAAATCGATCTGGCGGGAGAGGTTTATTCGGTGTGTGGCTTGTAGGTTGGTGAGTTTGGTGGTGTGCAAATTGGTGGAGGGAAAGTCCGGGCTAAATTCGAATCGGTCGGTCGTGTGCTTGTGGGCAATCTGCAGACTGGACACACTCTTGTTGCCCAAATGAGAGATGGAGGCTTGATGCCACCAGTTGTTCACCTGCTCATTGCTTTTATCAAAAGTGCTTACGGTGTAATAATATCGAGCATCAAAATCCCGCTGATCGTGTGCAGATCGGACCGCAATATTCCACTTAGTATTTGGTCGATAGCCCAGCGTCAAACCTACGGTCTGAATATCAAAATAATTACGGTAAGGAGTTAATTCAGTGGTATTGCCATCAGTGCCAGTAATGGATTTGCCTCCGATGAGTTGGCCATCAGATTTACTGCTCGCGATACCGGCTCCGACATATAGTTTTTCTGTTTGCTTCGAAAATCCCAGTGATCCCATACGCAAGCGATGCTCTCCCAGATGGTACGATCCCGATATCGTCTGACCAGACTCATTTCTTTGCGTTGCAAAACCCTTGGTGATGATATTGATCACACCTCCCACAGCATCCGCTCCATAGAGCGCTGCAGCCGGTCCTCGCAATACTTCGATGCGTGATATTTCCTCCATTGTCACCGGCAGATTGCTGTTGAAATGGGCGGTGAGGGGATCGTTGATCCGCATGCCATCCAGCAGCACCAGTACTTGCGTGAACGTGCTGCCACGCATGGAGATATCACCTTGTGCCCCAAAGGCACTGCGAGCTTGCACCTCAATGCCAGGAATGTACTTGAGCAGATCGTCTATCGAATTGGCAGGGATTTGTGCGAGATCTTCGGCTGTTAGGACGGTAACACTTTTTCCCGTTTGAGAGAGTGTCTGGGGTAGGCCGGTACTGGTTACGAGTATGGTATCTACTGTCATTTGCTGCTGACTTACAGCAAGTTGCTGCAACATAGCGACAAGTAGGGCAGCCATCGAGATGCGGACAGTAGAGATCGAATGATGTGACATATGATATCTCATTTTGTACAGCGAGCGCAAGGATACAAATATGCTGAAGAAGATCAAATCTGTACCCTGGCCACACGTCTTTGTCACAAACACCATCTTTCAGTGCGGGAGGCTTCTTTTTAGCTATAGGCTCGCATTCAGTCGGGACAAAAGGTTTCAATTGCTTTGCCTCTCAAAAGATAATGATTATCTTTAGGCATATTTTATCCTCTAAGAACAGAAGTCGATGATTTCAGTGCAAGAAAAATTAAAGGAAAAGGGGCTAAAGGTGACCCCGCAACGCATGGCTATCTACAATGCTGTGGTAAAGCTAAACAATCATCCCACAGTGGAAAATATTGTTGATTCTATTAAGATTGAATATCCGAGTGTTTCGGTTGGGACCGTTTATAAAGTGCTCAATGTCCTTGTTGAAAATGGCCTATTGAGAAAAGTAAAAAGCGAGAAAGATATCATGCGTTACGATGCCATGATGGAACATCATCATCATTTGTATTGCAATGCCACAGATAGGATTGAAGATTATGAGGATATGCAGCTTGACACACTAGTCAAAGACTACTTCAACAGGAAAAAAATCAAGGGCTTCAAAATACAAGAAGTCAAACTTCAGATAACTGGAAATTTTACTACATAAAAATATTACTTCTACATGAATTCCTCAGCAAACGGAAACGGAAAATGCCCATTTCATTTTGGCGCAAACACAGCCACAAGTGCCACAGTGACAGAGTGGTGGCCCAAAGGACTCAACCTAGATATTCTACATCAGCACGATACCAAGACGGATCCTCTCGACTGCAATTTTAATTATCGAGAAGAGTTTAGGAAGCTCGACCTGGAAGCTGTAAAGAATGCTTTGAAAGATTTGATGACTGATAGCCAGGATTGGTGGCCAGCCGATTGGGGCACTTACGGTGGATTGATGATACGTATGGCATGGCATGCTGCAGGTACATATCGAACTGCAGATGGTCGTGGAGGAAGCAATACCGGAAATCAACGATTTGCACCATTAAATTCTTGGCCCGACAACGGAAACCTGGACAAAGCAAGAAGATTGCTCTGGCCGATAAAGAAAAGGTATGGCAACGGGATTTCCTGGGCCGACCTCTTTATTCTTGCCGGAAACATGGCTTATGAATCCATGGGTTTTAAGACGTTCGGTTTTGCCGGAGGAAGAGAAGACATTTGGCATCCTGAGAAAGACATCTACTGGGGCTCAGAAAATGAATGGTTGGCACCAACCGGTAGCGAAGGAAGTCGCTATTCTGGTGAACGAGATTTAGAAAATCCATTGGCAGCGGTCATGATGGGACTCATTTATGTAAACCCCGAAGGTGTTGACGGGAATCCAGACCCTCTAAAGACGGCCCATGATATTCGTGTAACATTCAAACGAATGGCCATGAATGACGAGGAGACCGTTGCACTTACTGCCGGCGGTCATACCGTGGGCAAGGCGCACGGAAATGCAGATGCCGGAGCACTCGGAGCAGTGCCGGAAGGGGGAGAAATTCACGAGCAGGGTTTCGGTTGGTTTAACCCCCAAAATGATGGAAATGGCCCGGATGCAGTCACCAGTGGAATTGAAGGTGCTTGGACAACGACTCCAGATCGTTGGAATCACACCTATTTTAATATCCTACTAAATCACGATTGGGAGCTCACCAAAAGCCCGGCTGGTGCATGGCAATGGGAACCGACAAATATCAAAGAAGAAGACAAGCCCGTTGATGCACACGATCCCAATATTCGCAGAAATCCGATCATGACAGATGCCGACATGGCGATGAAAATGGATCCAGAATATAGAAAGATCTCAGAGCGATTTCAGAAAGATCCAGCCTACTTTGAAGATGTATTTGCCCGGGCATGGTTTAAGTTGACACACCGTGATTTAGGTCCGAGAAGCAGATACCTGGGAGCAGACAGCCCGCAGGAAGATTTAATCTGGCAAGACCCCGTTCCTGCAGCTTCCTATACGCTGAGTGATGCCGATGTAGATGAACTTAAGAGTAAAATATTGGCAAGTGGCCTCACACAAACAGAACTACTCAATACCGCCTGGGATAGTGCCCGGACATATCGTGGTTCTGATTTCCGCGGGGGAGCCAATGGAGCCAGGATTCGTTTGGCTCCGCAAAAAGACTGGGAAGGCAACGAACCAGCGCGCTTACAAAAAGTCTTGGATGCCCTCGCTACCATCCAATCTGAATTTTCGAAAGAAATCAGTATTGCTGACTTGATCGTCCTTGGCGGAAGTGCGGCCATTGAGCAAGCCATTAAAAAAGCAGGGTTTGCTGTGAATGTCCCATTTTCTGGTGGTCGTGGAGATGCGCTGGCCGAGATGACTGACGTCGAGTCTTTCGAAGTCCTCGAACCTTTACATGATGGATTTAGAAATTGGACTAAAGAAGAATATGCTGTACAAGCAGAAGAACTGCTGCTTGATCGTACCCAATTGATGGGTTTGACCGCTCCGGAAATGACGGTTTTGGTCGGCGGGATGCGGGTCCTCGGCACAAATCATGGAGGGAGCAAGCATGGTGTGTTTACCGACAATGCCGGTGCACTCACTACTGATTTCTTTGTGAATCTGACGGACATGAATTACTCATGGAAGCCTTCCGGAGACAACGCGTATAATATTGTAGATCGCAAAACTGGCACCACGAAGTGGACAGCTACACGAGTTGATTTGGTCTTTGGTTCCAATTCAATCCTGCGGGGATATGCAGAACACTATGCTCAAGATGACAATAAGGAAAAATTTGTCAACGACTTCGTCAAGGCTTGGGTGAAAGTGATGAATGCAGATCGGTACGATCTCGTTTAATTAAGATGAAAATATTTCAAGGGGTTTAACCCCTTGAAATATTTCTCCTATTTTCCACCGAGGGGTTTTAACTTCTGGCGATTACATGAATTCTAAAAAAAACATCTAGAATCTAATGTCCAGTGCCTTTCAATGCTTCTTCTTCACATTAGTTACCTGCATACTCCTATCCTTCAGCGAAACCAGCGCCCAAACCTGCACGACCTCCAACCTCCAAATAAATGAAATAAGGGCCTCCCTAACCGACCCCAATATTTCACTTGAATTAAATACCCATTTGGTTTTTCGCAACCCGGACTGTGCACCCCAGAATAAATTGGTGATCTATATGGTGGGCACTTTTGACAATCCCAAAATAACCAGTTGTTTCCTAGCCTCGCGGCAAATAGCGGATTTCATGTGATCAGTTTAAAATACCACAACGATCGAGCTGCGCTGTAGGTCTACGCGGACGATGATGATCCCGACTGCTTCGAAAACTATCGAAAGGAGGCATTGTACGGTACTGACCTAAGTGCAGAAATAGAAATTGACACCACGAACAGTATCCTCAACCGAGCGACTAAATTGTTGATGTATTTGCAAGAGAATTATCCTAACGAAAATTGGGGACAATATTTAGAAGAGGGTGCGATAAATTGGCCACAAGTTGTTCCAGCA
>CAJQNM010000143.1 GCA_905479665.1 uncultured Saprospiraceae bacterium | reverse complement strand
GTAGTCGCTTCTGATGTGAATAACGATGGCTATATCGACCTATTTATTTCAGATGATTTTAATGCTCCCGATTTTCTTTACATCAACAATCAGGATGGCACCTTTACCAATCAAATAAATACCAGCCTTCAGCAAACTTCCTTTTTCGGAATGGGCGTAGACATCGCAGATTTTAATAATGATGGTTTTATGGACATTTTTCAATTGGATATGTCTGCTGATGATAATTTTCGGTCCAAGGCCAATATGTCTGCTATGAATCCGGATGCCTTTTATAAATCTGTCGACTACGGCTTGCATCATCAGTACATGCAAAATTCATTGCAAATGAATAATGGGGCACTCGATGGTGACCTCCCCCTCTTTAGCAATGTGGCACGACTCGCCGGTGTATCCTCTACCGACTGGAGCTGGGGAGGCCTACTGGCAGATTTTGACAACGACGGATGGAAAGATCTCTTCGTCACCAATGGCATCCGGCGCGATGTAAACAACAAAGACTTTTACGCCAAGCATCGGCAGTTTTTTGATAAAATGGAAAAAGACCCCGACTACCAGGGCAAAGAAGAAGAGGTAGGACTACTCAACTATCTGGAGCAACTGCCTTCTGAAAAGCTGAGCAACTACATGTTTAAAAACAACGGCGATCTCACCTTTGAGAATAAGGCGCACGATTGGGGCTTTTCCGAAAAGACTTTTTCCAATGGGGTGGCGTACTCCGACCTGGACAATGACGGCGATCTTGATCTGGTGGTTAATAATCTCGAAGAGGTTGCCAGCATTTATCGCAATGAGGGCAGCGGAGCAAATTACCTCACAGTCTCATTAAAAGGCACTGAAGATGTACTCATCAATGGCACTCGTGTCGAGGTGTACACAGCCTCCGGAATGCAAATGCAGGAGCATAATCCTGTGCGTGGATACTTGTCTTCTGTCTCTCCACGACTGCATTTCGGTCTGGGATCTGCTGTGAAAATAGATCGCATTATTGCAAAATGGCCAAATGGAAAAAGCACAACCCTCCAGAACGTTGATGCCAATCAAGGATTACTGATTGAATATCAATCAGCAGGAGCTGAAGCTCCAGAAAATGAACAAGCAGCTGGTCCCAAATTGTTTTCTTCGGTTGATTTTCCAGATGCCTTTGAGCATAAAGAAAATCCTTTTAATGACTATGAGGTGGAGGTTCTTTTGCCACATAAGAATTCCACTTTGGGCCCCGCGCTCGCTGTTGGTGACCTGAACGGTGACGGAGCCGACGACTTTGTCGTGGGCAGTGCCGTGGGCCAACCCTCTGCTATTTACCTGCAAACAGCAGAAGGCACTTTGGAAGCGCTAGAGCTTGATGCGCTGGTCGATGACAAATATCACGAAGACTTGGGCATCTCCATTTTTGATGCCGATGGCGATGGCGACCAGGATATTTATATCGCCAGTGGTGGCAACGAGTTTTCGGATGGTTCCGAAGGCTACACACACCGACTCTATGAAAACCTCGGTCAGAATAAATTTGTCCGTCATGCCACCGCATTACCCGATTTTAGAACGTGTGGGCAAGCCGTCAGTGAAATAGATTATGATCATGACGGAGACCTTGACCTATTTGTCGGAGGTCGACTCGTGCCTAAGAAATATCCCAATCCCGCCAATTCCTATTTATTGGAAAATGTGAGCACCGCCGACCAAGGCCTAAAATTTGTCGATGCTACTGAACGGGCGTTGCCAGCTCTGCAAAAATTAGGTCTTGTGACTGCCAGCATCTGGACAGATTTTGATGCAGATGGCTGGGAAGATCTAGTGGTCGTGGGTGAGTGGATGCCCATAAAATTCTTCAAAAACAACCAAGATGGATCGTTCGCTGATGTCTCGGACGAACTCTTGTCGGGCGATCATTCCGGATGGTGGTTTTCCCTTGAGAAAGGGGACTTTGACCAGGATGGTGATGAAGACTTGATTGTCGGGAATTTAGGTATGAATTATAAATACCAGGCCAGCTCAGAGCGGCCGTTCAAGGTGTACCTCAATGATTTTGATCGCAATGACAAGGAAGACATTGTCTTGAGCTACCAAGATGGAGATACCGAATATCCGGTGCGAGGCAGGCAGTGTTCATCAGATCAGATGCCCGCGATTAAGTCAAAATTTCAGGACTACAATTCGTTTGCCAGTGCGACCTTAAATCAAATCTATACACCAAAACTTTTGGAAGAATCCATCAGCTACGAAATCACTTCGTTCGCCAGCCTGTACCTGGAAAATACGGGTGGCAAATTTGTAGCCAAACCCCTACCCCAGCTGGCGCAAATATCCAGTATTAATCAATTTGTGGTCCATGACTTTGATGGCGACAACCACCTAGACATCGTCCTGGCCGGCAATCTCTACAATGCCGAAGTCGAAACTCCACGCAACGATGCCAGCTTTGGCATGTATCTGCAGGGTGACGGCCAAGGTAATTTTACGCCCAGGACCATGATGGAATCCGGTTTAAAAATCGTCGGAGATGTACGTGGCTTGGAACTAATTGATTTGAAAGGGGTACCTCATCTGCTGGTTGCTAAAAATGATGAGAAGATGCAATTAATACGGGCGCGGTAGGGGTGAATTGCAATTCACCCCTACCGCCGGAATGGATCCCAACCCCATAGGTCAGGTTCCATACCTGACATATCTATATCCCCTATCCAAAACCCAAATAGATCAGGTCCCTTTATTGCGGTTGTCCGGAATGGATCCAGCACATGCCCCAATTATTCATTATTAACCAATTCACCACGCCCCCGGCCGATCGTGACTCATCAAGGAAATATGTAAATGCTCTGCCGTCCCTCCATGCTTCAACGCATTAAATCCCATTAATTTAAAGTAAGTGGTCACCAAAAAATTACGCCCACTGCTCCTGCTATTGCTACGAAGATCTACTGCATGTACATACCCACTACTCTGTCGATAGTGCAGCGAGGAATTGTTGTTTTTCAAACCCCATTTTTCATAGTCTCCCGGATTGCGGTCGGCCGCTGTAATCATTAGATCTGGGTCCACAAAAATGAGGGTACTCAGGCTCAGTCTTAAGATCGGATGGAGTGCCCGATACTCACTACGTACCTGCGGTGACTTAGCATTTGAAGATGAAAGGTAAAATAGACCATACATTGCATAACTCCCAAGCAGCAGACCAGCGATAACCAAGCGTGCTCGTAAGCCTGGCCTCACCCCAACCGATTGCCCTACCCGACCAAAGAAGAAAGTGAGGTAGAGTACCAAGATCACAAAAGTAAGTGCCAACCCACCAAACAATGCCAGGTGTGGAGATATGATTTGCTGCTCATGCCAATACACCGAGCCTCTAATCAACACCACAAAGGGCAAGGTGAAGATGAGCAGCGATTTGACCAGCCACCAGAGGAATTTTTTCATGTGTCCATGAAAATGTGAAATCTTGAACTCATAGATCAATAAACTCGATCAAGGGCTCTCAAACTTATATCAACATGAGAGAACTCATACCTACCAGGACATCATCAACTCTTTCTTCATGCATTTTACCATTTCATATGAAGGTAGTTGAGGACATATGAAGATGTACTCATAGAGTTGCACGAGAAGTCTGCATGCGACCAGGTCAGTACTTAAACTTCGCGATGTATTCACCAAAAACAAATAGTCGATTTCTATTGTAGCCAGTCACCTCTTGCAAAATATTACTGCTCACAAATTCTTTAATTAATGAATTTGCTGCGTTGTAAGTCAAGCCGGTTATTTCACCTGCCTGTCGCACATCTACTTTTGGGTCCACAAACAATTTTTTAAGCAGTAGTCTGGCACTCGGACTCCGTCTTCCAAAATGATCTCTTATTGTTACCTCCAGGCTTTCTTTCAGATCGAGAATTTCATCCAGTGTTTGCGTGGATTTAGAAGCTGTTTCTGAGACTCCGCGCAGAAAATATTTCAGCCAGTGCAACATTTTATTTTCCGTTCGCACGGCCGTGAGGTTATCATAGTACAAGCCCCGATTTTGTTCGAAATAAGATGATAAATACAGCAGTGGCTTAGCAAGTATTTTCCG
>CAJQNM010000142.1 GCA_905479665.1 uncultured Saprospiraceae bacterium | reverse complement strand
ATTTTTTGCATGCTCGAGACTGATTGGTCGCGGTAGCCCATCAAGATCGACGCGACCCCAATCCCACATTTTAAAGGTAAAAATATAGGGTGTCGCACTTATTTCTAGCACCATACTATTGCGGCCGGAACAGTGAATAGTACCCGCTGGGATAAGTACATGATCGTGCTTTTTTACTGGCCAAACCTCCACGTATTTTCCCGCATTAAAGTCGAGCCCGTTTTTCTGACTCGTCTCCAGATCTTCCAGCATTTGCGCGCGATCGATGCCATCTCTAAAGCCCAAATAGACCATCGCATCAGCGCCAGCATCGAGCATGTAGTAGGATTCATCTTGTGTATAATCCAAACCAAAATGCTCCTTTGCGTATTCTTTGAGTGGATGTACTTGTAGACTCAAGTTACCTCCCTCCATCGTATCGAGAAAATCAAACCGTATCGGAAATTCAGCTCCAAAACGCCCGTAGACATCAGGACCCAGCAGGGCCTCCGGCTCCTCAAAAACTAAATTGATAGAAGGAAACTCGAGTATCTCATTGCCTACTTCGAAAAGCAAACTGTTTTCCTCAGGCACGCAATCAAAGCACCAGGCATAGTTAATTTCATCTTCATCTAGATTAAAAACTTCCTTCATCCACTGCCCGCCCCAGATTCCAGGATCAAAAAAAGGCACTACTCGAAAAGGCTGCGAAGCTGTTTTTCTCAGGCCATCACGAATAATATCCCCAGGCACAAGTTTGGGCTCATCGGTATGGGTATCAATAAAATAGTTTATCGCCGAAAATAGCTGCCTTTTGTGTAGATCCAGCGCACGCCAATCAATAAAATAACTCCGCTTGTATCGTAGAGATACTTTTTCGGAATTATTTTCGAGGCCCAAATTACTAACCTCCCCCCTTCTCATGCGCTGTTGAATTTCCCAGCGTGCCATATCCAAATAAATCAATAGGTCATATTCATCGACCAACAGAGATGCTCCGGGTCCTGCCACAACGACAATCCCAGTGGCTGTATTAATCTGGTCTCTTAGTTCATCTAGTTTGGATGCTTCAAAAAAATCCGTGAGCAACAAGGCGCTCATCCTACCAAATACGGGATGATCACCCATATCCGTCTTGGTCATCGCCAAAATATCATCGGGAGTCTTAAAGGCTTGCTCCATCGAGATAAAAGTGCAGCCAGGATCCAGCTTGAGGATTGAGTCGAGCAAGGGGTCCGGATCTACGCCCTTATAGGTCTCAATAATGAGTCGACCATTGCTTCCATCCACCTCGTCAAGCAAAAACGCTGAAATGGAATCCCAGCCTCTGATGACCTGATTAGTGTCTTCTGAAATCCTGATACTCGGAAATCTATTGTAATTAGCCTTTTTGGCAATTTCGGGTTGTACGGTACTATTGGGCAAATCAGTCTCTTTTAATATCCTGGATTCTGAGGTAATAAACCTGGGTTTAATTCTAATTCGGGAGCTGGTATGGGGAGCCTCATATCTTTTTCAGAAATTGCAATGCCACGCGCTTGCATGACGCGTTCAGCCAATGTTCCGGTGCGCACCAGATCAAACCACCGTTGGCCTTCCCAAGCCAATTCTCGCATGCGCTCATCGAGTATTGCATTGAGAAAATTCTCTTTGTTCAGGGTGCCCAAATCGGGCAATGCCTCGGGCACAGTCCTTGATCTTGCTCGCACCGCATTAATGGCACCGAGCGTTTCTGCATTCGATCCTGCACGCAATTCGTTGCCCACTTCT
Organism: uncultured Saprospiraceae bacterium; assembly: GCA_905479665.1. Lineage (GTDB taxonomy): Bacteria > Bacteroidota > Bacteroidia > Chitinophagales > Saprospiraceae > CAJQNM01. The sequence goes on along the minus strand of CAJQNM010000142.1, from coordinate 6,192 downwards.
GCCTGGAGCAAGAGAGCATCTGCAAAGCGGATGAGGGGTATATCATTTGCCGTGGGCATAGCTACTGGCTCGACGGAAGGATCCCAATATTTCCCGATGAGCGGATCTGTGGTGCGTGTATTTCCTGATTGATCCACATAGGTCTCAATTAGGGTCACCTCTCTACGGCGATCTCCCATAGAGAACAATTCTACAAATGGCGTAGTCGGCGTGATTTCTTCTCTACCATTCAAGGGACGTGGCAAGGTCAAGAGATTCATGGGACCTCCTTCATTTGGCCCCAGATTAACACTTAGCAAGATCTCTGCATTGTTCTGATTTGCAATTCGAAAAAGATCATTGTAATCAGCAAGCAAGCCAGCAGATCCAGACAACCCTACCCGCAGGGCTTGCGCCGCTCTACTATATGTGCCAACCGTTGCATAGTACTTGCCCAGTTGAGTCACTGCCGCTAGGCCACCCGGTCGCCCATTGCTCGAGCTCCTTGGTAGATGCTCAAACGCAAAGGTAAAGTCGGCTTCAATCAACGCATAGAGACTATCCAATGGCGCCTTTGCAACCAGCGCTTCATTCGGCGACCTTAGATAGTCTACTACCAATGGCACCTCACCAAAATAGCGCACCAGGTCGAAGTAAAACATGCCACGCAAAAAACGAGCCTCGGCCACCAGGGTCTCGGCTTCAGCAGCACTCACTGGTGTATTCCCAATCTCAATTATTGCGTAGTTCGCCGCACCGATACCTGCATAGAGCCCTTTCCAAAGTTCATGGACTATGCGGTTGGAAGGGCTAATTTGGAAATGGGAAAATTCACGGAGGTCGAGATCGTTTCCTTCATATTCTCCCAAGTCAGACATCAAGTCATTGACCAGCCAATAATATTTTGTATAAATACTCTCTTTGGAATTAATGTGATGATAAATGGCATTGACCATGGCTTGCGCATCCCCTTCTATCTGCAAAAATTCATCGGTTGTGATGAGTGATTCCGGATCTTCTTCAAGAAAATCTTGACATCCCACACAACACAAGACCAGCAAATAAATCCAATAATTTATTTTCATAATTGTACTTGTATCCCGCCTACAATTTGGTGTGCTTTTGGATAGCCGCCAAAATCCACACCCTGAAATAAATGCTGCTGACCAAAATGACTCACATCAGGATCCACCCCGCTATATTTGGTGCCCGTCCAGATATTTTCCATGCTCGCATAAATCTTTATTGAGCCCATGCTCCATTTTTCAACCAGCGATTTAGGCAACTGATAGGCCACCCTTAATCGTTTTAAGCGCAGGTACGTGCCGTCTTCAATCAGGTGGTCTGAAAAAAGCAAATCAAGATCGGCATTCGGGTTTTGCGTTGATAATACATCCGTTCGGATGTTTGATTGCCCATTCGGATTGCCAATCAAAAGGCTATTAAAATTTGCGATATCACTGCCACTACTCCCCTGCAACATAAAGTGCAGTTCAATGCCTTTGTAATTTAAAGTATTGGAAAAACCAAAAACCAAGGTCGGTGCAGCGTTTCCGATGATGGTGCGATCTGCGCGAGTGATCTGGCCATCGCCATCCAGGTCTCGATAATTAATCACTCCGTCTCTCAGCTCTGACTGGTAGCCATAAAAAGCACCAATGGATTCGCCCTCTCGCAAGATGCTCCACTCATCGCGACCAAGCACCTCGCTGCCGACTGTGATATTATTGGTGGCGCCTAGGTTCTTAATTTCATTCTTGTTTGCAGATAGGTGCCATTGCCCATTCCATTGCACCTTCTGGCCAAAGCGTCGAGTAACCAATGAGACTTCAAAACCACGATTGGCAACCTCCGCAATATTCGCCAGGGTTAAGTCATAACCGGTTTGCCCAGCAAGTGGTACAAAAGTCAGTGCATTGTCAGTGACCTCGTTGTAATAGTCAGCTCGCAAAAATAAATCGTCTGCAAAAAGTCCAATATCGAGGCCTAGATTTATTTTTCTGGTCGTCTCAAATTTGAGGTCCTCGGCTCCTAGGCGCACTCGGTTTAGTCCATTGATCGTGACTCCGTTGAGGCTACTTGAGACCTCGTCAATCACGGTAAACTGCTGATAGGAAGGAATCGCAAAGCTACCGGTTTGTCCCGCACTCAGACGCAATCGCACCAAAAAGCCCTCTTTGCTCACGGTCCACTTCAGTCCAACAGCCGGAAAGAGCATCGCTTCCCCTCCATTTTTTGAGGATGCATCAGACCGCATCGTCAAAAGAATCTGAAGACGATCATCAAACGTGTAATCAACACTGGCCATAAGCGACCGCCAACTATTCTCAAGACGATCAGAGGTGATAAATTTGCCACTGCCTACCGACAAGTCATTAAAACGCAATGTTTGATTTTCAAAACCCCGTGAGGTACCCCCCAAGATCTCCCTGCGATAACCTTGCAGAGCGTAGCCAATCAGCGCCGATAAATTATGCTGGCTGCCGAACTGTCTTTTGTATTTCAAACGAAGGTCGCTGATCCACTCGATGGATTGCATTCTTGATCCTCCTCCCGTACCTCCTGGAGATTTTTGAAACTCTAGCGCCCCAGGAATAAAAAGTGATTCTTCATTAAATAGCGCATCAGCCCCCAGTCCTCCCGTGAGGGTCAAGCCCTCCAGCAGACTTACATCGATGCCAAAGTAATCACTAAAACGAGTATTGACGAGTCGACTATCAATGGCTGTAGACAGCGCAAGTGGATTTACGTATGCCTGGCTGGATTGCAATTCCGGGGTAGGATTACCTTCGTCATCCACTCGAACATTAAAATAATTGGCATCTTCTGCAGTGAGGATGCTCGACAATAAAGGGCTGAATATTTGAGTGGCAGTGATCACGCCAAGCTGCTCTCCCGATCCATTGTCGTCTGTGGCAATCGTATTGGCATCGAGCCGAGCGATGTTTAATGAATTGCGCACTTTGATGCTCTTTGTTGCACGGGCATCTACATTTGCATGGAGAATAAATCGATTTAAATCAGACCCTTGCAGATTGCCTTGCTTTATAGAATATGTTCCCTGGATGCGGAAGGCCATATTTTCCGAGCCACCGGATACGCCCACTCGATATGTGTGCATCAGGGCTGAATTATCTTGAATTATATTGGTCCAATCCGTACCCGCTCCAAATGCAGCAGGTGAGTTAATTTGTCCTGGTCGACCACCGGCCGAATTTGCCTGATTGAGAAAGGTGGCGTAATCTGTACCACTCAATAATTGCGGGCTGGTTAAAGATGACATCGAGCCTAGCTGCACTCCGATTTCCAGCATGGGTGCCCCCACCTGGCCGCGTTTTGTCTCGACGAGCACCACACCATTGGCTCCACGAGCACCATAAAAAGCGGCCGCCGTAGCATCTTTGAGCACTTTGATCGATTGGATATCTTCTGGATGCCAGGCACTCAACGCATTTAGTGCAGGTCCTAGAGTCAACCCTGAGATTGCCAGGCCATTGTCGTTGTAGAGCGGGAACCCGTCTATGATATACAGGGGTTCGTTGCCTCCAGCCAGCGACCTCATGCCTCTGATTTGGATCATCATCTGAGCCCCTGGTTGGCCACTGGCTTGCACTGCATGCACACCAGCAAAATTGCCCTGCAGCATCTGATCGAAAGTACCATTGGGAAAAGCCGGCAAAGCCGATGGTGACTCAGCGGTTTCTGCCGACATCGAGCTGGTATCAATAGATACACTGTCCAGCAGTATGTCATCTGACTGAGCAATTACAGATGTACAGAGGGCGCTGAGCAGCAGTATTATTATTGTTTTGTTCCGTTCCATCAGTATCCGGGGTTTTGCACCAGACTGGAATTCAAATCAATTTCCCGCTGGGGAATGGGAAATAGCTTGTGCTTATTCTCATCAACCGTAACTCCTGGCTTCGCGGCTTCGACTTTTTCTTTGAGACTCCCAGTGCGTACGAGATCAAACCAGCGCTGTCCCTCCCATACGAATTCTCGTCTGCGCTCCAGTAAGACGGCTGCACGAAAGTCCGCTTGGTTCTGATTGCTCAGATCCGGCAGGGTTGGCCGCTCTTCATCTTCAGCAAAGCGCGCTCGTCTTCGCACCCGATTGAGAGACTCATAGGCCTCTGCGGTCGGACCACCATTGGCTTCATTTACTGCCTCCGCATGCATCAATAAAACATCGGAGTAACGCAAGGCATAAAAGTCTGTGCCAGAACTGCTTGCTGATGGCTCAGCAGCTTGATCCCAGTACTTAAAGATATGCGGTTCAAAGGTGAGCACGGTTCCATCAGACTCGGTAAAGGAAGTTTGAAAGGTGACTTCACGGCGGCGATCTAAGGCATCAAAGGCGTTATATACATCAGCGGTCGGTATTTCCCAGGCAAGGGAGTTGCGATTTAAATCGACCGGAAGCGTTCGGACATTAAACTGACTGGTCTCCCAAATGGCATCATTATTAAATGTAAAGCCGATTCCGAAGACTATCTCTTTACTGCTGTTGTTGGCAATTAAGAATATATCACGATAATCATCCAGCAGTCGATATGCCCCAGTTGCCATGACTTTCTGCGCATGCTCCGCTGCCTGCGCCCAATCCTCTCTGGTGAGATAGACTCTGGCCAGGTATGCCGAGGCAGCACCGGTGGTCGCCCGCCCAATATCAGCACCGGTATAGGTCACTGGCAGATTTGTCTCGGCAATCATAAGGTCTGAGATGACCTGCTGGTACACTTCTTCGGGAGTGGCTTGGAGAATATCAAGGATACTGAGATCTACCGTCGGTGTTAAAACCAATGGCACATTTCCATAGAGGCGCACGAGTTCAAAATACATCAGGCCCCGAATAAAATGGACCTCACCAAGCAGACGTTGTTTTAGTGATGCCTCCATCTCAATATTGGGAATATTGGCGATGGCAATGTTGGCCACGTTGACAGTCTTGTAAATGTCTTGCCAAATTTCCGTCGTCCAGGCATTGCTGGGGTCAAAACGAAACTCACTGAGCTGGACACTATTGGGGTCGGCAATTCCCGCGACACCATCATCTGATGCAATGGCCTGCATCGCCCAGTACAGATTAAAGTACACCCCACTAAATCCCGAATTGGATGTGCCTCCGCCGAGATGATCGTAGGCAGCATTTACAGCCAATAAAGCATCGCTGGCGGTGCGGTAAAAAAGCGTGGAGGTAAGCAAAGAACGCGGTTCTTCATCGAGTGCACGATTGCAACTCTGCCAGGTCAAGACCGATACCACTATTGCAAGTAGAAGGATCAAGGCTTTTATATGTGGATACGAAGCCTTCATCTAAAATCCAATATTGAGACCGAATAAATAATTCTTTGTGGAGGGAAAACCTCCCAAGTCTGCACCCATATTTGTAGCGCTTTGACCGAAATGACTTACCTCGGGATCAAAACCGGAGTAATCCGTAAGTGTCCATAAATTTGTGCCGGACACGTAAATACGCAAGCTGCTTAGTCGTATTTTTCTTAAAATTCCACCGGAAAACCGATAGCCCAGATTTACTGATTTTAAACGTAAATACGAACCGTCCTCCACCTCTGCATCGGAAATAAAGCTGCGACCCAATCCGGGGTCGGCATTGACCTTTGGATATCTATTTGTGGGATTTTCGGGAGTCCAGCGATTGGCAAAATAATCAAGCGTCACATTTGAAGTGGCGTTTTGACGCTCAATTAAAAATTTATTGAAATTGACAATGCTATTTCCATAGACTCCCTGGAAAAACACGGTCAGATCGAAACCTCGGTAGCTAAATCGATTGTTCAGCCCGAAGACAAAATCAGGCTGTGCATTTCCAATAAACTCTCGATCATCCGCATTGATGATGCCGTCACCACTGAGGTCCTTAAATTTTCGATCGCCCGGCTCCAGTGCTCGAGCTCCTGGAAAACGAGGCGTTGATTCAGGATCTTCGCCGATTTGAAAAATACCATCTGTCTGGAGACCATAAAATTTTCCGACCGTCTCACCCACCCGCAAGAGCGCCCAGGTCGAAACACCAAATAAACTACCGCTATTGGGAATATTATTTCGATCGGCAAGATTGGTCACCGTGTTTTTATTAAATCCAATATTGAAATCTGTTTCCCAGGTAAGGTCGCCGACCAGATTTCGTGATGAAATCGAAAATTCAAGGCCCTTATTTTCCAGATCACCTACATTACTAAATACATCATT
>CAJQNM010000141.1 GCA_905479665.1 uncultured Saprospiraceae bacterium | reverse complement strand
AGAAGGGCGCCTCACCCAAGAGCTCGCCACTATTTCTTCCATCAATGAGCAAGCCAGGCAAAACCTAGTTGGTAATGCTAAAGATCTATGGATCGCTGGCATCCGAGATATACGAAGGCAGGAAACCGAATTGAAAATATTACTGACGCGTGTAAAGGAAAATTCGGATGTGCTGCAAGAAACCATCAAGTCTGCCATCGTGAGCACCGCTCAATTTGTGCATTGGTTGGAGGAGGAGGCAAAGACAAAGAGTGGGCCATCCGGAATAGGGAAAGAGGACTATACCTGGTATTTGCAAAATGTGCATTTGGTGCCTTTGACCTGGGAGGATGAGGTGATGATCTTAAAAAGGGAACTGGCACGGGCGTGGTCGTCCTTGAAATTAGAGGAGCACCGAAATCGCCACTTGCCCGAACTGAAAAGTGCACAAACACGGCAAGACTTTAAAGACCTGACCGATCGCTCTGCAACGAGCTTAATGAATTTTCTCGAGGAGAATGAGATCATCACGGTCAAGGATTATTTCGATCCCGCCCTACGAGCTCAACTGGGCTCGTTTATGGAAGAGGAACGGCGGAATTTCTTTGTGATTGGTATGCACATCGATCCTCGACCACTGTATTCGCATTTTTACCATTGGTTTGAATTGGCCCGAATGGAAAGAGAACCTCACCCAAGTAAACTACGCCGTGGACCCCTGTTGTACAATATTTTTGACAGTCGCAATGAGGGCATGGCCACAGCCGTCGAAGAGATGTATATGCAGGCAGGCCTGTACGACGATGATCCACGCGTGCGTGAAATCGTATACATCATGATCGCACAGCGAGCTGCCAGGGGTTTGGGATCGCTGTATGCACATGCGAATGAAATGACCATGGAAGAGGCGGGTAAAATCCACTCAGAATATACTCCGCGGGGTTGGATGAAAACGGAAAAAGAACTACTGCTTTTTGAGCAGCATTTATATTTACGCCAACCAGGCTATGGTACGAGCTATATAACGGGTAAACATTTGCTGGAGGAAACCATGGCCGAATATGCCCGCCTCAAAGAATTAAATCAAGAGCCTTTTGCCATCCGTGATTATTTTGATGGGTTGAATAAAATTGGAAATATTCCGGTGTCGCTAGCTCGGTGGGAATTGACTGGGACGAAGGAGAGATTGCTCAATGCATTGAATGAGTAAAGCAGAAGGTAACGCTTTCTTGATTTGATGCACTATACAAGAAAAGCAATGAAGAATCGAATTTGTGTTTACTTGTTATTGTGCACTGTTTTTTCAATTTATCAAGCAGCCGGCCAAGAGTCGACCCCTGTACCATCGTTTAGTGGATTATCTGATATGGAGAAAATACTGGCGGAAAAAACCACTGATCTCATGCAGCACTTTCTGGTCAGCGAAGACATTGCGGCCATAGAGGAAATGCTGCATGATTCTGCTCAATTAACCTGGCCAAATCAGTCTAAAATAGACCGCTCAACACTCTTGCAGGTCTGCAGTGGATTGGCGGCTTCTCATGAGAATGAAATCAAGTTTATCGATATGGCAGTCCAGGGAAATACATCCTTCATTCTGTTCGTCTGGTCAGGTACCATCACTAACCATGAAATTCCATCAAGAATAGGCCAGGAATTTTCCACACATGATTGCTGGCGACTTCGCTGGGAAGACGGGAAAATCATCGAGTGGTATCCTATCTGGGGTTCTGAACAATATGCCCGTCAGATTGGGTTTGACCTGGTACTAAAGGAGCCCTGATTTTGATAGTAAGAAAGATCTGCCCATTTCGGAATTCACTCCGTAGGTTTTGAAGCCGAGCGATTGAGAAGCAGCATCACCATAAAAGAAATTGAAGATTAAATTGTAGTCTTCAGAATCGCCGTTTTCTAAATAGTGTTGCTCTACTTTCGACAAATCCTGTTTCTTAAGATCGAGATCAGGCCTTGCTAAATTTCGCAAAACATATATTTCTTGTTCGACATGATCATGAAGTGTTTGGGGCACTGCGTTCTTGATTTGGTACAGACAGCGATAGACCTGCGACTCCGTGCGATTTTTTATTTTTTCCATCGTGTAGTTTTCACTGGTCCAAAAGCAAGGGGTGCAAAAATTACGTTTGATCAATGCCTCCAAACGAAAACTGTTTGAAAATCCAGTGGTGTGTCGATGAGACCATGCGCCACCGACATCATCGACCAAATTTAGTACGACTGAAATTTCGCGACTTTCATTGCCAGCTATCTGGTTGTTTATTTTATCAAGGACTTCTGCTGCAAGTGCTTCGGCATCTAGCTTGAGAAGTTCCCTCAATTTGAGCAAAGTATTTTCATTGCCCATGGGATTGTATGCGCCTATCGGCAATTGCAGATCCTCTCCCTGATATCCTTGCAAAAGTAGGAGGTATTTTTCGAATCGAGTTTTGTTGTGGGGCAGGAGGTATAAATCCTCCATCTGATCCAGGATCGGTGACAAAACAAATTGCATCAATCCACGATTTTCACCAAGGTCACTCCGTCGCCGCCTTCTTCAGGTTTGGGGTGCCAAGTTTCAAATTCCTGATTGTATTCGGCGAGTTTTTCCCATACTGCTTTGCGCAATACTCCAGAGCCTTTGCCGTGGATGATTTCGAGGAGCGGTAAATTGGCCATCAGGGCTTTGTCGACAAATTTCTCGATGCGAGGGCCCGCATCTTCTTTGCGCATACCTCGTAAATCGAGTTTGCGATGCACAGTCTCGGAGTAATCTACTGAAGTCTGGACAGTGCGGGTAGGATTGAGGCTGATCAGCTCCTTGCTGTGTTCGATATCGGCGAGGGTTGCCTGGAGCTGGACATTGCCGGCCAGAATGAGGACCTTTTTTTTCTTAATCTGCATGATCTTGCCACCCATCCCACCGAGTTTTATGCGTACATCATCGCCGACCTCAAAGGGCTTGGTGTTTTGAGAGGTGGAGACCTCAGAAACTTCGCGCTGCAGCGACTTAACTTCACCAGAAAGGTCTTTCTGTTTTTCACGGAGTCGGGCGGATAGTTTTTTTGCTTCGGCTACTTTTTCATTTTCTCGAATTTCCCGAATGACCTTTTGCAACTCGGCATTTGATTTTGCCTGGACCGAAATCTGATCCGATTTTTCCTTGATTTTAATTTTCTTCCGACGTACTTCTAGCTCAGCCCGCATGCGTTCGTAATTTTTGACCAGGCGGTCGAGGGTTTTCTCGCGCTGCTCAAGAGCAGAGATTTTATCCTCCAATTTCTTTTTGTCTTGTTGCAGATCGACTAGTAGGGTCTCGAGGTTGGCTCCCTTTTTGCCCATCTTCGCCTTTGCTCCCTGAATTATTTTTTGGTCTAAACCACTGCGTCGAGCCATCTCAAATGCATAGGAAGAACCTGGCCGTCCGCTGGTGAGCCGAAAAGTGGGTTTGAGTTTTTCTTCGTCAAATTCCATGGCTGCATTTGCCATGTGGGGAAGTCGAGCCGCTACGGTCTTTAGGTTGCCGTAGTGCGTAGTGATTACTCCTTTGACAGACTTTTGGGCAAATGCGTGGAGGATCGATTCGGCAAGAGCGGCCCCAATGACTGGGTCTGTGCCGGAACCAAATTCGTCAATCAGGATCAGTGTTTTTTCATCTGCATGATTCAGAAATGTGCGCATATTTTTCAGGTGGGATGAGTAAGTGCTGAGATCTTCTTCGATCGATTGCTGATCGCCAATATCACCGCAAATCGTGTGGTAGATACCGATTTGACTCTGCTTGTCAAGCGGAGCAAGCATGCCTGATTGAATCATGAGTTGGATAAGGCCGGTTGCCTTGAGCGCGATCGTCTTGCCACCGGCATTGGGACCGCTGATGATCACCATCTTGGTCTCATCGTGCAAAGTGAGTGAGAAAGGAACCACAGCGTCGCGGTTGGACTGGTTTTTCAGCAGTAGGAGTGGATGGTAGCCAGTTACGATGTGGGTGCCAGGAAGGTCAATGATACCGGGTGCCTGGGCTCGCAATGATTTGGCTTGCAGGGCCTTGGCGCGAGCGATGTCAAGATCAGTGATGACCTGCAGATGTGTCTGAAGCTCAGGCAGGTGGGAGGCAAGTTGGACTGCCAAGGCTCTGAGAATTCGATTTATCTCACCTTGCTCTTCGTTGCGCAGTTCGAAGAGTCGATTATTCAGCATCAAGACATCTTCTGGCTCAATGAAGAATGTACGGCCAGAGGAAGAAGTGTCGTGGATGATGCCACGGATCTTTCGTTTTGCCTCGGGCTGGACGGCCAGTACACGGCGGCCATTGCGCACCGTCTCATTGTTTTCGGCCAGGTATCCCAGTCTTTTGAAGTGCGATACTTGCTGATTGAAAACCTGGTCGATCTCACGCATCTTGCCCCGGATCTGATCGCGGATGGACTTTAGCTCGGGAGAAGCCGAGTCCTTGATTTCGCCATCGCCATCAAAGACTTTGTGCAAGAGGCCAGAAACTTCAGGAGTTGGAATGGTCTGACAAAGTACTTGATAGAGTGCCGGCATCTCGACAATCGACTCGGCGTCAAAGAGCTCGAACCAAGAGAGGATCTGATCAGACTGACTGCGAATTTCAATAAAGTCTTCGACTGGCAGCTGTGCATTTGCCAGCGGGAGATATTTGAAAGCAGAATCCAGCTCTCGATAATCTTGAAAAGGGAGTTGTTTGGGAGTGCTCAGCAAGTCTCGCAGCTGCACCACCTGCGCGAGTTGGAGCTGGATTTGATCGGCATCCGTGCTCAACTGCGGGCGGAGGCAATGCGCATGAGCGGGTTTGCCCAAGCAGCGTCGAGCCAAATCCTGGAGGATTTTATCAAATTCTATTTTCTCCAGGAAGTTTTCAGGATATAGCGCGGTCATGATCTCGGCTGCAAATATAACTTTCGCTCACCTCCAGTTTGCTTGTTTAGCTAAAACAAGAAGTGAAGCTCACTGTTCGAATCTTGGACGGAAAGTGTATTGGCAAATCCGTCTAAATTCAACAGCCTCTTAGGGTTTGATATTCAGCTTCACTCCGATTCTCGGGATGGTGCCCATAAGTGTATTGATTTTGGGTAGCTCTTCGACGACAATCCGATTAAGTCGCTGCGCAGCTTCATTTGTCTCGGTCTGCAAGGACACTCTTCGATCACTCTGCGAGAGTGTGGGTTTGGCTTCGGGACCATCTACCGCATATATGAGAGATAAGATCTCCTCCCTGAGACGTGGTTTTTGACGGTAGGACATACTCGGAGGTGGTCTCGTAAGCTGTGCTCGTTCCTCTTTTAGTTGATCCTGCAGTGCTGTTATCTTTTGCATCAAATCTTCTTGCTCGACCTCTTCCATGGTTTTCGCATTTAGTTTTAACGCATCCAGCTGTGCACTAAGATGATCGTAATTATTTATCAGTTCATTGGTCTTCGATAAAAGGATGACCAGTGAATTGGCCGTTTCATATTGTTCGAGATAATCATCCACTGTGAGTTCAAGTCGGGGGTCTGGTG
>CAJQNM010000140.1 GCA_905479665.1 uncultured Saprospiraceae bacterium | reverse complement strand
GAGTTCATACCTACAACGCCAAAGAACAGAACTCCTTTATTCCACTTGCGCATGTCAAGGAGCCAGTAGGCGAGGGCCAACGTAAGCACCGTCCAGCCTCCGCTTGCGATCACAAAGGAGCTGGTACTGATACGCTTAATGATGGGAGTAACAAAGTCTAAAGAGTGACCGATCACTACGCCTGCGATTCCAGCGATGAGTAAATAGCGTAATTTTTCTTGAGCAGTAATCGAGCTCTGTAATAATTTGCCAGCCAGTACGCCCCAGATGGTGTGCGCCGTCGTTGGGAAGGCATTAAATGAAACCCAGTGACCACCCAAATCTGCCCCGCCGTACTGCAAATCCAACCAGGTGCCAAAATTTTCGTTGGGTGTGAACGCCTGATCAAATCCAGCCACAGGAAAGAAGCGATAGATCAACTCAACCACCAGGAGAATGAGCAAAGAAATGATGAGTTGCTTGCGAAACGAATAATCTTTGATCAGGAAAGCGATCAGGTAGGTGACCGACAATTGTGCAAGGACATTTTGAAATTTAAATACGATATGCCCAGGATGTATGCAGTACAGACCCCAACCAAGCAATAACAGGATGAGAGCTCTTCTGTAAGCGTGACTTTTTATATCACGTTCACTTTGGCCGCGTTTTCGTCTGTTGGCCACTGAAAAGGGGATAGCGACCCCAACGATGAACATGAAGTAGGGTTGAATCAAGTCCCAAAAACGCAAGCCATGCCAGGGATGATGATGAAACTGCTGACCGATCGCATGTATCCAAGTGCCTTCTGTACCGGGCGCCACCAATTGCTCGTAGATCAAGGTCGCCTCGGCAACCAGAAGAAACATAGTAAGACCACGGAAAAAATCCAATGAACGATATCGTTCGGGGGGTGCAGTTTGAACTTTGCTCATGCTTAGCGTTTTCTTGATTTTGGTTGGGGCTTATCCTTGATTTTCACATAAATTAATTTACGACGGCCGCTGTCGCGCTTGTCAATTTCGATCTTAGCAATGGAATTCATGAGCGGAGTGAGTTTCTGAAAACCATAATTTCGTGGATCAAAATTGGGTTGCTTTTTGAGCAGAAGGCTGCCGACGTCACCAAGAAACGCCCATCCGTCTTCTTCGGCAAGATCTTCAATAGTCGATATAATTAGTTTCTCTTCCTTGGCCGTAATTTTATCCGGGGCTCTTTTCTTGGTGGATTTTTTCTGGGTCTTTGGACCGGCTGTTTCGTCATCCTCTTCGTCCCCACCTAGAATTTCTAGATAAATGAATTTATCGCATGACACGATGAAGGGATTGGGAGTCTTCTTTTCACCAATGCCAATCACCTGCATGCCAGCTTCGCGCAAACGAGTGGCCAAGCGGGTAAAGTCGCTGTCACTAGATACGATGCAAAAGCCGGTCACCTTGCCAGAATACAGTATATCCATAGCATCGATGATCATGGCTGAATCAGTCGCATTTTTACCGACCGTATATCCATACTGCTGGATAGGAGTGATCGCGTTTTCAAGCAAGAGCCGTTTCCACTTGCCGAGGTAGGGACTGGTCCAATCGCCGTAAATACGTTTAATCGTCGGATTGCCGTACTTCGCAATCTCCTGCATCATCTCCTTGATCTGACGAGAAGGAATGTTGTCGGCATCAATGAGAACGGCCAGATTCACATTTGATTGGGTTGTTTGCAGTTCAGAAGCCATGGCGGTAAGTTCGTCAAATTATGCAAAAAATCATCGAACACCATTCTTGCCCGATATTGCCTCGTATGGAATTCTAAATTTGGCGCCAGGAATTCTAAAAATTATTGCTTGAGGATCTTCGGCACGAACAAATGACCATTGTACGAGGAAAATAAAACGGAGCGCACTAGGCAATGAACTCAGATCAAAAGTCACTTCAGAATTGCCCGAAAGCTGTTGAAGTACATGGCCAGCGGCATTGAGAACATCGATGTCGAAGTTTCCTAGGTTGCCACTTACGGTGAAAGATCCAGGGGTGGGATTGGAGTGGAGGGTAATTGATGATGATCCAATCGTTGTCTGAGTTGGTATTGATTAAGATCTGGGCTGCTATCTTTATCGGGAAATGAACCAAAAGATGGACATAAACTGCGACCTGGGAGAGAGTTACGGTCGATTTAGAGTGGGAAGAGATAGCGAGGTGTTTCCGTATCTCACCTCCTGCAATATTGCCTGCGGTTATCACGGTGGTGACCCGCTCACCATGGAGCGGACTATTCTGGCGGCGATCAAGCACGATGTGGTGATTGGAGCGCACCCCTCGTATCCTGACTTATCCGGTTTTGGACGACGTCGGATGGACATGGGTGCGGACGAGCTGAAAGCGGCAATCAAATACCAAGTGGGTGCACTCAAGTCTATGTGTGAGAGTTTGGGCACTCGAGTGCGATATGTCAAGCCCCATGGTGCTCTGTACAATGCCTGTTTTACGAGTGAGGAGGAAACGATCGTCATACTCAGTGCTCTGGAAGAAATAGATTCGGAGTTGATTTTTATGGGGCTGGCAGGGAGTCTGATGGAGAAGATTGCTGCAGAGCACCAGCGTCCCTTTGTGGCTGAAGCCTTTGCAGATCGTCGCTATACCCAACACGGGAGACTGCAGAGCAGATCGGAATCGGGCAGCGTCATCACTTCAGAAGAGGAGGCCGTAACTCAGGTTTTGGATTTGATTTTGAGAAATAAAGTGGCCAGTCACGATGGGGTGGAGGTTGCAGTGCGTGCACAGTCCCTTTGCATTCATGGAGATAATCCAGCGGCCTTGGAAATACTGCAGGCACTCGATCAGGCCTTTCAGATAAACGGGATTGAGAAAAAGTCATTTGTGCAATGAGGGAAATATATCCTTTGGGAGACTCAGCGCTCATCATTTCTTTCAATCAAGAAATAGCTGAGGAAATAAATAAGGAGGTCATGCACTGGGCAGATGTAATTTCCCAAGAATTTGGTCATCTAATCCGTTTCGTATCTCCTGCTTATTGCTCGCTGACTGTAGGCTACAAGGTTGATGCAATTAATTTCGAAGCCATCAAAGAGCAACTTTGTTCTCTAAATATCGACCAGATTTCCAAGACAAAGAAAAGTCGAATATTGAGGGTGCCGGTGTGCTACGAAGGAGAATTTGCTCCAGATTTAGAGGAATTTGCGAGGATGAAGGGCAAGACTCCGAGAGAAATTATTCAATTGCATACGAGCAAGGCTTACCGGGTGTACATGTTGGGATTCGTGCCTGGCTTTGTTTATTTGGGAAAGGTCGATACAGAACTCTACGCCGAGCGGAAGGACATTCCTCTGACTCGGGTGCCGTCTGGTTCAGTAGGGCTCGCCGGGTGGCAAACCGGTATCTATCCAAGTGCAACTCCCGGAGGCTGGCATCTTATCGGTCGCACGCCAGTACCGATGCTCTTGCGCGAATCTCATCCATCTCCCTTTCGACCAGGAGATTGCGTATTTTTCTACCCGATTGATTCTTCCGAATTTAATCATGCATCCATTCACTACGATGCTTGAGTTGTCTTTTACAAAGCCTGGTCTGTACACCACGGTGCAGGATGATGGACGGGCAGAATTTCATAGCTATGGAATCCCACCGGGTGGACCGATGGATCGTGCATCCGCTCGAAGAGCAAACTGGCTGGTGGGAAATGCGCTGACTAATCCGACCCTGGAAATTACCGTCATGGGTCCGGAAATGACATTTGATGGACCAGCCCAAATTGCGCTAACTGGCGGAGATATTTCTGCAAAAGTTAATGGTGTTTCCGTATCGCTCAACGAATCAATGCAAATAAAAACAAATGATCGGCTTTCATTTGGTCGTCTCCAGTCTGGCGCACGGTGCTATTTGGCGATTGGCGGTGCATGGCAGGTGGAGCGTTGGTTGGGTAGTGCAAGTGCTGCATCCATTGAGGTCGATCTACTCACCCCTGGTGCTATTGTGCGGAAGGGAGATCGGCTGCGCATAGAGGGATCCCATATCATTGATGCGAGAGCCCTAGATTGGAGTAAACAAGCAAATTTGGAAAATGCTCCGATCCGAGTCGTGCCTGGCCCGGAGATGAATAAATTCTATAAATCAATTGTCGCTGATTTTTTTGCTTCAGATCATCACATTTCCAATCGATCCAACCGAATGGGTTACCGTCTCGAATCAGATATTAAGTTGAAGACAGACTTTGAGATGATCTCTTCCGGTACCGTGCCGGGTGTCATTCAGGGCACCAATTCTGGCCAACCGATAATCCTGATGGCAGATGCACAAACAGCTGGTGGATATCCTCGCTTTGGTTGTGTAGCTAGCATAGATTTAGACCGTCTAGGACAGATGAAGCCCGGTGACATGGTCAGATTTGACATGATCAGCGTGGCGGAATCGCAAAAACTTTGGAGAGAGAGGCAAGCATTGGAAGCTTTGATGTTTAAATCTGTTTAACTTCTCATCGATGGAAGTGTACTAGCCTTACTTATATTGCTGCAATGGAAATTATCGAAAGTCCTCAGATGCCCCCAGCTGGCGGTCATTATTCTACCTGCATAGAGCACAATGGAGTACTCTATGTATCTGGCCAGTTGCCTAGAAATCCTGTCGATCGCACTATCCCGGAAGGTATCTCAGCCCAAACCCACCTGGTCCTGTCCAACCTAAAATTAATTTTGCACGAAGCGGGAAGCGACCTGAACAATGTGTTGCAAATGCGAATCTATATCCCCGATGTGAATATGTGGGATGAAGTAAACAGAATTTATGCAGAATATTTTTCTGAGCATAAGCCAGCAAGGTGCGTGGTGCCCACCAGAGAGCTGCATCATGGGTGTTTGGTGGAGATGGAGTGCGTCTCGGTGATTATTAGTGAATAGTGAATAGTCCATTAACTATTAATTAAAATGACCTGAGAATCGAACAGAAGATTTCCGGAATGAATGAATAATACGGTCCGAAATAGATGAATCGGAGTTGTCCGAAAGGGATCTGGACCTACAGAATCGATCAAGCCGTTTGGGCCCGATCCGGACCCAGCTCAGGTTCCATACCCAGCTCAGGTTCCAAACCTGAGAATAGATCAAACGATTTCAGAATAGATCCAAGCCTAGTTTTCCGGTGAGCGAAGTGACACCAAAAAAGTCATCAGATCGCGCAGCTCTTCCTTGCTTAGGAGATTTTTCATGTCCAGCATTCCCGAAGGAAAGTCGAGTCGCTCGGAGATCTCTGCATTTGCGATGATACGCTCCTCATCACTACCTACTTTGAGTGTGGTTTGTTCATCGTTTTCATCCATCAGAACTCCGCTCACCACACTGCTGTCTTGCAGGGTAAGGCTCACTGTACCGTAACCTGGTGCAATTCGGGCGCTTGGATCGACCAATGAGAGCAGCAGATCTTCCCGACTGAGTTCATTTCCAATGTTGGAGAGTCCTGGTCCGATTTGGCCTCCGTATCCAGATACCGCATGGCATCGCAAGCATTGGGCGGATTCATTGCCGACAAAGATATCTTGCCCTTTCCTCCGATCACCGCCGTAAAGTGCCTCACGATATTGTGCCAACATATCATCGGCCGGTTTAGATGCTTCGTATGCAGCCACCGCACTTATAAGACTGGCACTCCCCGTATTTTCAGCCGCTTGGAAAATATCTAGTAGCAGCGCAGGATCAGTATCGGCCTGCCCAATGTCATTAATAAGACTGCGCAGTACGGGCTCGCTCGTGGCGGGAGGTAGAGTGCCTAGACTTCGTATAGCCATTTGTTTCTCCTGCGTACCACCAATTTCCAAGACCTTTTCAAGCATTTCTCCAACAACAGCATCAGGAAGATCGGACCGGACCAGGAGCTGCTGGCCAGCAAGGCGCAATTTGGGCTCTTTACTAGAAAGTGCGAAGCTGAGCGCCTCTTGACGCAGGGAGGATTTGAAGTCAAACAAGGAGGTCAATGCTGCAGAGCGAGCCGTTGCTGTGTTCCGGCCATCTTGAAGTATATTTTGCAGATCATTCTCGGTGCTCTTTATGGCCAGACTCCCTGCTACGCGAATCGCTGCTTCTTGCAGCACGGTGTCAGAGTCCGTGAAGAAGTTGGCCAGATGATTTTCCAAAAGACCAGCAGCGACTTGAGATTCTCTCGCGGGGAGTACGCGATAGCGTCCTTCCACCCGATCCAGGGTAGGTGGCGCTGACCACAATCCAAGAGACCACAGCGCCTGCAGTTTCATCTTCGCCGAAGGCTTATTGGATAGGACATAGTCGCTCAAACGTTTGGCCGAAGCTTGGTCACCGATTCGTAGATTGGCATTGATGGCTCGCCGGAGAAATGGTTCAGAAGTAAATGAGCTTGAGTTGAGCGATGCAGCCAAATCTGGAAGAGCGTCAAGGATGCTTTCGTCGTCATGAATAGCACGGGCAGCTTCAACGACCACCAGTTCATTAGCATCATTTAGGAAGCGAGCGGCCTCAGCAGATCTAAGCTCTCGCAGAGCCACCACGGCTCCGAGCCGCACCCATTGCGAATTGTGTGCATGCAGGTCTCCCAGTTCTTTTTCTTTGGCAAGGTTCGAAAGTGCATAAGAGACTCCGTGTCGCAAATGCGG
>CAJQNM010000139.1 GCA_905479665.1 uncultured Saprospiraceae bacterium | reverse complement strand
CGAGGAAACCATGGAAAAAGCGCATGGGGTAAACATCGAATTTCTCGGTCGATTTTTTGGAGATCGCTACAGTACAGAAGATCTCAAAATATATGCCGCTGAAAAAGAAAGTGAGTATCGTGCTACAGTAGCGAAAAACATGCCCTTGGTACCTGGCATTGTCGAATTATTTGAGGATTTAAGTAGTCATCACATACCTATGGCTATTGGGTCAGCGGCACCACCCGAAAATGTAGATTTTGTTTTAGACACTGCCCAACTCCGACATTATTTTGGCTCTGTCTATCACTCCGGAAATGTCAGTCAAGGAAAACCAAACCCTGAAGTTTATCACAGTGCTGCTGCCGGTCTGGGCCTCACTGCTCCAGACTGTATCGTGATCGAAGATTCTCCCATCGGTGCAAAGACAGCTTACAATGCAGGCTGCCCAGTGGTCGTGATTACCAATACACACCCTAAGGAAGATTTTTCAGATCTGGACAATGTTGTGCTGTTCATTGAAAATTACCTCGAGATTAATACCGAAATATTAAACCAGAGCTACCAAACAGCCAACTAAAAAAAATGAAACATTTATTATTTACTCTCCTTCTAATCAGCCTTACTATGAGTTGCCAGAATACTACGAGTACGAATAGCGACAAAAGCCAAGAACCTGCAAAAGAGGTCACACTCAGCAAGGCATCTTATGGAGTCGCTCCTGCTGGACCTGTCGAGCAATACACCCTCACCAACGCAAACGGAATGACCCTCAAATTGATCACCTATGGCGGGATAATTACTGAGCTGACTGCCCCAGACCGTAATGGTCAGTACGCAGACGTCGTCTTGGGCTTTGATAACCTGGAGGGTTATCTCGGAACGCATCCGTTCTTTGGAGCCATTGTCGGTCGCTACGGAAATCGCATTGGGGGAGCTAAATTTTCACTTGATGGCAAAGAATACTCCTTGGCTGCCAACAATGGAGAAAACACCTTGCACGGCGGCAACATCGGTTTTGATAAAAAAATGTGGACTGCCGAAGAAGTGCGTGAAGAAAATCGGGTCGGCGTGAGCCTCTCTCACACCAGTGCACATATGGATGAGGGTTTTCCGGGCAACCTGGCTATGACCGTAGGCTATTTTCTGAATAACGATAACGAATTATTGATCACGTACGAGGCCACCACAGACCAACCCACCATTTGCAACCTGACCAATCACAGTTACTTCAATCTGAAAGGGGCCGGCAATGGAGATATTCTGGACCACGTAATCAGCTTTAAATCCAGTAAATACACACCCGTTGATGAGCAATTAATTCCTACTGGTGAGTTGGCAGCGACCAGCGGAAACCCCTTTGATTTTTCTACACCTAAGCCCATCGGCAAGGCCATCGATGCCGATCACCCGCAGATAAAATTTGGATTGGGCTATGACCACAATATTGTGCTTGACAAAAAAGCTCCCGGTCTTTCACTCGCCGCCACAGTCTACGAGCCATCCACTGGTCGCGTCATGGAAATGCTCACCGAAGAACCCGGAGTGCAATTCTATACCGGCAATTTTTTAGATGGGACGATCACCGGGAAAGGGGGGAAAACCTACCCTCGTCGAGCAGCCATTTGTTTGGAGACTCAACATTTTCCTGATTCACCCAATCAACCAGATTTTCCTTCTACGCGATTGGATCCAGGTGAGACGTATCGCACGAGTACGGTGTATCGATTTACGAGTAGGTAATTGATTGGCTGCTACCGAAATGGGTCGCACTTTACACTGAAATATAAGAATCCTATTGATGTTTGTCCCAGGCCTTTTAGGGCAAAATCACATTTATTCCAGATATTAGAACATGGCCCTACTCGCAGTCCTTCCCATATTAATTGCCGCAGTCTTGCTGGTGGCTTTTCGCATTGCAGCGCGTGTGGCGATGCCCATTGTCCTCCTATCGACTGTGGCCATCGGATATTTTGCCTGGCACCTGTCCTGGTCTGTTATTGCCGCATCGGCCATCCAAGGCCTCTTCATCACCTTCGATATTTTGTGGATTATTTTTGGAGCTATTTTACTGCTCAATGTCCTGAAGTATTCGGGTGCTGTTACAGTGATGCGGGAGGGATTTACACAAATCAGCACCGACCGGAGGGTACAAGTGGTCATTATCGTTTGGCTTTTTGGCTCATTTATCGAAGGAGCAGCGGGATTTGGAACTCCCGCCGCCATCGTAGCTCCACTGCTGGTGGCTTTGGGTTTTCCAGCATTGTGTGCGGTGATGCTGGGCATGATGGTTCAGAGTACGGCGGTCACCTTCGGCGCCGTGGGCACACCCATTCTGGTCGGAGTACAAGGAGGGCTGGCCAGTGCCTCCCTCGATGCCGATCTGGCGGCTCAAGGCATTGACCTCGCCCAATACATTTCGGAGGTGACAGGTCATGTGGCTGTCTTACATGCCATTGCAGGTACATTCATCCCACTCTTCATGGTCTGCATGATGACACGTTTTTTTGGCCAGGAAAAATCATGGCGTGCTGGTCTCGAGATCTGGCCGTTTGCCATCTTTGGTGGGCTCTGCTTTACGCTTCCCTATTTAATAAATGCACATTTACTTGGTCCTGAATTTCCATCCTTGCTGGGTGCCCCGATTGGTCTCGCCATTGTCACTTTGGCTGCCCGACGTGGATTCTTAATGCCAAAAAGTAATTGGGATTTTTCAGCACAACATTCATGGCCTAGTCAGTGGATGGGCACCCTGACGATTGACCCCGATAAATTTAGACGCCGCGCTGGAGAGTCGCCCTCTCTCCTCTCGGCCTGGTTGCCTTATCTCTTTGTGGGTGTACTTCTAGTGCTGACCCGCATACCTGAATTGGGGATTAAAGATGTACTCACTTCAATTAAAATTAATTGGTCAGAAATATTGGGCACGTCTATTTCAGCAAGCAGCACCCCACTTTATTTGCCGGGTTCTATATTGGTTCTAGTGTGTCTCATCACCTATTTTCTGCACCGCATGTATGCAAAACAATTTTCAGCTGCATTTAGCGAAAGTGCACGCATGCTTTTAGGGGCGGGATTCGTCCTGATTTTCACGATACCCATGGTGCGGATCTATATTAATTCTGATATCAATAGCGGGGGCTTGCCCGGCATGCCTATTGCCATGGCCGAATGGGTGGCGTCTACTGTCGGAGAAATCTATCCCTTGTTTGCCCCATCGATCGGAGCGCTTGGTGCGTTTATTGCCGGAAGCAACACGGTCAGCAATCTCATGTTCAGCCTGTATCAATACAGCGTCGCGCAAAGTCTGGGATTAAGCAGTGCCTGGATCGTCTCGCTGCAGGCTGTCGGGGCTGCGGCTGGTAACATGATCGCCATCCACAACGTGGTGGCTGCATCTGCGACGGTTGGCCTTCTTGGACAAGAAGGCAACATCTTGCGCAAGACTATTTTGCCCACACTCTACTATGTGATCTTGGTGGGCCTCCTGGGGTTGATTATTTTATCGGGATAGCTAATTACTTCACCAACGACTCTAGTGTGCTATGTGCCCCGCCACGGCTCAACGCTTCGCGGGCCTCCGCAATACAATCTTGCAGGGACACTTCAGGCTTAAAGCGCTGTATCGCACATCCGGCATTGGCGCATACTACGGCGTTTTGCGAATCAGTGCCCTGCCCGGAAATGACGGCACGAAAAATAGTCACTGCCTCATCTATTGTTTTACCCCCATATAGCGCTTCAGGAGTCACTTCTTGCATGCCAATATCGGACGGTTGCAAAACTCCCGTATAATCCTTAGTCGCCAGGCTAAAAGATCCCGTTAGTGATATTTCATCGTAGCCATCAGCCGATCTGATCACAGCATACTCGCTCCCCATATCTTCAAAAACTGCCTGGTACAGCGGAATTAATT
>CAJQNM010000138.1 GCA_905479665.1 uncultured Saprospiraceae bacterium | reverse complement strand
GAAAGCAATACCGGCCGATTTTGAAATGCTTTGAGAAAACTCGATGAGTCGCTGTACAATGCGCGCTCCGTAAATATGGTATAGTCTGAAGAAGTATCACTCCAGATAATATTGCCGCTAGCCAGTCCCATTCCCGTATCGTTGTCAAAATCTACCGTGTCTGCTTCCATAAACTGAGGATCATCATTGATCGTGGTGCGAGACTGGGTGGTAAATTGGTCATTCTTAATGTCATAAACGAGGGACTCTGCTTCGATCACGCGGTTTGAGTCCTGCACAAAACCATCGCCTATGATGGTCAGTAGTTCTGCTCCAAGATCGTAAATCATGCGATCACCGCGAGCAGTACGACCCTTCTCATTGAGAATGCCATTGCCCTGTACGATCACCTCTTCTGCTGCGGCATTGTAGGTTATGCTATCACCAGTTACCTCACGATCATCCTGTACGTATTGTGCATTCTGGATAAAGACTCCTCGCTCTTCTTTCAGATTGTAGTGGCCACTCTCGCAGTAGACCTTGGCGCCATCCTGAAGATTAATGATGGTCGGGCCTAAAAACGTGACTAATTCTGTCTCGGAGTGATATTTGAGTGTGTCAGCATACAGCTCGAAATCAGGACTCTCTATATACACGCTGTCGCGAAAGAAGATCTCATCGCTATCTACCAAGTAGGTGCCGCGTATGCTGGTGAGTGTCGTTGTATCGTTGGTAATCCATGCACGTGAAAAATACTGTGCAACCTTGCGCTCCAGGTTGTATTGCAAAGCTTGTGTGTACAGGCGTTGGGTACCATTTTCGAGGATGACATTTCCCGTCAGTGTTGCATCTTTCTCGTTGCCAATGTATACTAGGGTGTCGGCAAAAACAACCGTTGAGTCCCATTGCTGCAGGATCACATTGCCTTTCGCATGGAGGTTATTGTTCTCTTTGCGAGTAGAATCACAGTACATAAAGAGGCTATCTTGATGCAGCTCCACGTTGCCAATGAGGAAGAGAATCTCTTCGCCAGTTGAGTTGCGTATGGAGCGCGTCGTATCGGCAAAGTCAATCACGACCAAGCTTGTTTCGCTGGTGTCGCTTTCTTCACTGGGTATGGGATTGATCTGACTCCACAAGGCAGGAGCCATGCTCACAGTAATAAATAAGAAAAGGAGAAAAATCTTCCGCAAAGTGAATGTACTAGCTGGCAAGGTAGTAAGATATTTACGATAAGAGTTTGATTAACAGTTGATTAACAGAGTATTTCGTGAGCAGCATCTTGGGCAATCGCAGCTCCGATGGCGATGCCCATACCCCCCATACCTGCAGCCATGACGAGGCGAGATGATTTTCTTTTCACTTGCGGAATCTTGGATTTTCCAAAGCCCAGAATCCCGCTCCATTCATATTCGATTTGATATGATTCAGTGGGGATCAAATGCGATTTCAGGAATTGCTGTAGGTTTCTGCGAATCTTTTCGGTGATGTCAAACTGATTGGTTGTTTCTTCTTCAAGGGCTATGTTGCGACCTCCACCGATGAGTATACGTGATCCAATATTGCGAAAGTAGTAATATCCTCGATCGTAGTGAAAGGCGCCTTGAATGCAATTTTTTAAAGGCGAAGTGACCAGGATTTGATTCCGTACTGCTGTGATGTCGCTGTCAGGGACTAATTTTTGGGCAAAACCATTGGAGGCCAGAATGACTTGGTTGGCGGTCAGTTTGCCACGCGATGTCTTCACCTCCATGAGATTGGTTTGTTCCACCAACTCTTCACATGCCAGCCCGCCGTAGAAATCAATTTCAGACTGTCCGATCATTTCCAGCAGTTTTTTCATCATGCTTCCAGGATCGATCAGACCTTCATGGGGGGCAGCTATGATATGGGCAAAATTGTTGACTTGAGGCAATGGCTTAGTCCATTCCTGATAGAGCCGAATACCCAAAAGATTATGGATTGCATCGTTGATCGGATCGATGATGGCCTGGCATTGGGCATAGCTCTGCTCGTCCGAGTCTCGAAATACTTCGTAGCCACCAGTAGGTTCGTATTTGAGCTGGTCCCTCCCCACAAGATTGAGCAGTAGGTTCCATCCATCATAGCGCTTCTTGATCAGCTGGCATACATGATCAAAAGAATGATTTTTGAGGTCGGCCAGAATCTCTGATGGACTTCCAAAACAGGCAAAACCTGCATTGCGGGTACTCGCGCCCAAAGGGATAGACGCTCGATCTATAACCAGGATCTTCAGTGATTTTGACTTGCTGCGAAGCTCAAGGGCTGAGCAAAGACCGATGAGACCTGCGCCAACAATGATAACATCATAGTGTGGTAAAAAGTGGCGCTTTTCCCATATGCTGGTACGGATCATGATCTCAATTTACTATTTTGCCCGACTACATTTTTGAGCTATGATTCAACGTATTCAATCGATCTTTTTATTTCTCGCGGCGCTGTTTATGGGATTGCTATTTCTACCAGCCATGTCGTTTATTACTATTCCCTTTGGCGACTTGTCCGCAATTCAGAAGACGGAACAGGCCATGCTGGGAGATGCTGTATTTGAAGTAACCGACCATGTGGTTCTTTTGATCCTTACGGTGGTGTGCATTGGGTTGGCTTTGGCGGCGCTTTTTCTATTTAAGAACAGACCCTTGCAAATCAAGCTGGGACGATTTCTTGTGATTGGTATAGTGCTGGTCGTATTGCTCTCCGTGTTGTTGTTCTACATGGACTACAAAGTACTGGCGGCGGGCACTGAAGTTTCTGTCGAGTACGGATACCTCTTACCCATTGCTGCTCTGATTGTGACTGTCTTAGCCATACGCTACATCGGCAAGGATGAAAAACTGGTGAGATCTGCTGATCGGTTGCGCTGATTTGATACTCGTCGGTTGAAACCGACGGAAATTCAATTTACCGTTGGCTTTAGCCAAACGGTAAAAAAAAGACCCACTGACTTCATTTGGCCAGCAGGTCTTATTTGGTTGTAATCTAAAATTTCCTATTTGTCCTAATTGCCGCGCGGTCGGGCTGAATAATTTACTTTCAGTTGATTCGCTTTGCGCAAAGCAGTTTTCACATCCGTTACAATACCCATGGTAACTTTTCCATCGACTTTAAGGGAGGTGGTAATCCGAGGGCGCTGTGCTTCAGGTACTTTAATTTTATGCTGTTCCAAAAAAAGTGGGATTTCAAATTCGGAGGCAAATTTGTCACCGAGCTGGATACGGGGTTTCGTCCCGTACGTATCACGAAATTTTTCTACCGGCTTTCCAATCCAAATGTGGTTAACTAAGGATTTCTGCTGCAATTTTTGCAGTTCAGTGGCCTCAGGGACGACGACCGCAACTTTGCGCTCACCATCTCGAAGTACTGTTGTTACCATAAAAAAGAACAGCAACATGAAAATGATATCAGGCAGCGACGCTGTCGATACTTCTGGATCGGATTTACCTCTTTTCTTCGTAAACATATAGCAACTCTGATTTTATTCTTCTCCAAAATTTGTAGGCTCCGCTTCCGAGAGCACAAAAGGAATTTTTTCCTTAATTGCTTTTCGATAAGCCACTGGTAGTTCTTCACTGTAGGGGATGCCATACATACTTTGGCACTCATCATCCCACAGTTCATTGTACGCCGCTTTGAGCTCATTGTACACTTCTACATAGACGCCATAACTGGTGCCGCGATCATTCTTTAGTGAGATAATTGCATTTTTCGGACTGGTCGAGAGATCTTCGCGTCTTTGCGGATTGGCAATAAATTCCTTTGCATTAAACCGCAAGTCATCGATTTGTGCTATCTCACCCCGCACCAGAAGTTGATCCTGAGCATTCACCAGAACTGAAAAGACGTTGCGTTTTTTCAATTTTTGTGTTTCGGGGTCTTCCTCAGACCACGGTGGCAATTTGACCGTAATACCCTTATCGATGTCAATAGTGGTGGTGACCAGGAAAAAAATCAGAAGCAAGAATGCGATGTCTGCCATCGATCCTGCATTGATCTCATTTTTCATCCGATCCCGTGAACTGGTACGAGCCATAGGTCTACTATTTAAAGAAATTTCGAATTTCAGAAACTACAAAGGCTGCTACTGCCAACCCCGCGAGGATCAGTGTAGACTTAAGCCCGGCGCTAATGATCTTGCTACTGTTTTCAGAGACATCGAATGTCTCGGCCGCTTTGCCAACTATTCCTGCTGACTCTGCCTCAGAGGAAGAGTACAACGCAAAGAAGAGAGCACCAAGCACTACCAGAGCTACAATACCTTTGACGGCACCTTTCGGATCGGTAATCATGTGGTAAAGAGCCCATAAAACCGCAATTACTGCACAAATCACCAAAAGACCAATGGTCATTTTGAGACCCATGTCAAAAATTGTAGTTGATCCCTGATCTTCTTTTGCAAGACCACTATAGGTGTCTAAACCACCAAATACCTGTACCAAAAATACCAAGACGACGATCGCCGCCACGGCAAAGGCCATCAGTTGGCCATATTTCGTTAATGCTCTATACATAGGTGGGTCAATTAAAATGATTTATTTCGAGCGAGTACGTCGATGAGACCTACTGACGCATCTTCCATACGATTTACAATGCCATCAATTTTTGATACAATGTAATTGTAAAAGATCTGCAGGATAATGGCCACGAGTAGACCGAATACCGTTGTAAGCAGGGCCACTTTGATACCCCCAGCCACAACGGATGGAGAAAGATCACCCACCGCTTCGATTCGATCGAAGGCCTGGATCATACCAATAACCGTACCCATGAAACCGAGCATCGGTGCAATCGCAATAAACAGCGATATCCAAACCAATCCTTTTTCCAAAAGACCCATTTGCACACTTCCATAAGAGGAAATTGCTTTTTCTACGGCCTCAGGGCCATTTGGGCTGGCACGCAAGCCTTCATACAGCACACTTGCTGCAGGTCCGGCAGTCGATTTTGCCACTTCCATGGCTCCCTCTCGATCACCCTCTAGAAGGCGCTCTTCGATTCTACTCATCAACTTGTCAGTATTGGCAGTGGCCAAATTCAAAGTGATAATTCGCTCGATACAAAAGGCCAATCCGAGGATCAGACATACGAGCACGAGGCTCATAAATCGCCAGTCCCCTTGAATAAATTTCTCTTTCAAAACCTGGAAGCCAGTTGCTTCAGACTGGGCCAACAAGTCACCGGCTCCAAAAGAAGCCGCTATTCCGAATACCAGCAGCAAGGCAAGTACTTTTCGCATAACAAATAGGATTTACGTTTAGTTATTGAATCTAAATATGGTCAGTAAATTAACAAATAAATAGAGAGTTGATCAAACAATTAGTCTTTTCTCCTGTACTCTCTTAGAGTCAATTTTATTCATCTTTGATAGTCAACGAATAATCTAGGTGAAAATATCTTCATATATAATTTGCTTTCCAATTCTGCGGAGAGAGAGGGATTTCCCGCTGCATTCTGATCGGGATAGACTTCTCATTCCTCTCACTCCTTAAGCTGGCTTTCCAGCTCTGCGGAGAGAGAGGGATTCGAACCCTCGATACGGTCACCCGCATACACGCTTTCCAGGCGAGCCTCTTCAGCCACTCGAGCACCTCTCCGTGAACGTGAATATCCCTAAATATTTGATTATTCTATCACTAAGATCTATATCGAAGATGATCCGTGCAAAAGATTTGGTGGATGTCAAGGAAAGAACAGCCGTTCGGCATTTGCCGAGGTCACGGCGGCAGTCTCAGCGAGAGAGAGATTCAGGACCTCTGATAGCTTGTCAGCCACTAGTCTGACATAGGCAGGTTCATTGCGTTTTCCGCGATGAGGATGAGGAGTGAGATAAGGTGCATCAGTCTCCAGTATGAGACTTGTGGGATCTACTTTACTCAATACTTCGGGTAAGGTGCTATTCTTGAAAGTCAACACTCCCCCTATGCCCATCATAAATCCAAGATCGCGGATGCGCTGCGTCTGTATCAAATCTCCGCCAAAGCAGTGAAAAACACCTCGTAAACCTGTAAGTGCTTTGTCTTCAAGAAGGTCAAGGATCAGATCAATCGACTTGCGAGAGTGAATCACGATAGGTAGATCACTTTGGTGAGCAAAATCTACTTGCCGCAAAAAAGCCGTTTTCTGTTCTTCGAGAAAGCTGGTGTCCCAGTGCAAATCAATTCCGATTTCTCCCACAGCAATGTAACTGTGTGTGTGAAAGAGGGATAGGATCTCTTGCAATTCTTCTTCAAAATTTGCCGCTACTGAGCAAGGATGCAAGCCCATCATGGGGTAACAAATGTGTGGATATGCCGCTGCAGTTTGATGCAGCCGGTCTATGGTCGACCGATCAATGTTGGGCAGCAAGATCTTGCCCACCTCCTGTTCTCTAGCCCGTCCTACAAGGTCTTCAAGATCATCATCAAAATCAGGTAGATAGATGTGTGAGTGTGTATCGACTAGATCCATCATATATATAGTGTACCTAAATCAGGCAAAGGCTTGGTCAACAATTGCTACTTGGCTCTCATCGTGCACCTTCTTAAACCCAGTGGCAGGCGATGCACTCGCTAAGCGACTGATTAGCTTAAGGCCAGGGAAGTAGCCGAAGGATAAGATGTACTGCCATGACCCCATGTTGAGTGACTCTTCCTGAACCCAGTAAGATTCGGCTCCTGCGTACCGTTTCATGATCGCGTCCAACTGAGTTTTAGGAAATGGATACAGTTGTTCTACGCGCACAATGGCTACGTCAGCTCTGTCTTGCTCGAGCTTACGCGCTAGGAGATCATAGTATACCTTGCCGGAGCAATAAAGGACCCGCTTGATTTTTTCGGCTTGTTTCCCAACAACTGTGTCGTCATCAAGCACCTCCATAAATTTTGTATCTCCAATGACTTCTGTAATCTGTGAGACACAAAGTGGATGACGGAGGAGCGATTTGGGTGACATCACCACCAGTGGCTTGCGGAAGGGACGAATAAGCTGCCTGCGCAAAACATGGAAAAAATTCGCGGGTGTTGTGAGATTCGCTACGGTAATATTGCACTGAGCAGCGGATTGTAAAAAGCGCTCCAGCCGTGCACTCGAATGCTCTGGACCCTGACCTTCGTAGCCGTGTGGCAAAAGCATCACTAGGCCACTCATTCTACGCCATTTGCTTTCGCCCGCCGTGATAAACTGATCCACGATGACCTGAGCTCCATTGTAAAAGTCGCCAAACTGACCTTCCCAGATCACAAGAGCTTCGGGAGTAGCAAGAGAGTAACCGTACTCAAATCCCAGCACTGCAAATTCGCTGAGCAGTGAATTGTAAATGCGAAAAGAGCCCTGATCTTCTGCTACGTGTTTGAGACGATTGTACTCTGTATAGCTCTCGGCATCGTAAAATGAGACATGTCGATGGCTGAATGTACCGCGCTTCACATCTTGCCCACTCATGCGTACGTCCTTGCCCTCGTCCAAGATTGATCCGTAGGCCAGAAGCTCTGCCAAGGCCCAATCTATTTTTTGCTGATCGAGGAGTTTTCGCTTTCCTTTCTGAAGTCGTAGTACTCCCCTCAAGGCCTTAAAATCTTTGGGGATCGAGACTAAGTGCTCTAAGATCTGATGAGCCTTCTCTTCCGTAATACCGCTTATGGGAGAGGTGGCAAAGTCTTCCAGATTTGTGGTTTTCCTTAGCGACTGCCAAGCCTGCTCTGGAAGTTGGTACTCGTAGGATAGTGGCTTCTCCTTGACCAGGTCGAGGCGGGCTTGCAGATCTTTCCAGAACTTATCCTCCATCTCTTCGACCAGCTTTTTTCCGATGACGTCCCGTTCAGAAAGTTCTTGTGAATAGATTTCTCGAGGGTTCGGGTGCTTGCGAATCATGTCATACATGTGCGGCTGTGTGAATGTGGGGTCATCACCCTCATTATGACCGTGCCGGCGATAGCACACCATATCTATATAGACATCGGTATTAAACTTTTGTCTGTATTCGACGGCCAGCTCGACGGCAAAGACGACCGCTTCTGGATCGTCGCCGTTTACATGAAAGATCGGTGCCTGCACCAGATTTGCAGCTGCTGTAGAATAGGTAGATGATCGAGCATCATCAAAGTCAGTCGTAAAACCGATTTGATTATTAATGACATAGTGGATCGAGCCACCGGTATAGTACCCACTCAGCTGACTCATTTGTGAGGCTTCGTATACTACTCCCTGTCCGGCTATGGCGGCATCGCCATGAATTAAAATAGGCAGGATACGGTCATAGTCACTCTCGTAAAGTATGTCGGCCTTTGCTCGAGCGAATCCTTGTACCACCGGATTGACTGCCTCCAGATGTGAGGGATTGGGGACCAACTTGAGGTGCATTGATTTACCCCCATCAAGATTTACTTGGCTGGAGTAGCCTAGGTGGTATTTTACATCGCCATCTCCAAAAGCCATGTCAGGCACGGCCATACCTTCAAACTCGTTAAAAATTTGCTCATAGGTCTTGCCCATGATATTTGCCAGAACATTGAGTCGACCACGATGGGCCATCCCGATGACTACTTCTTCTACTTTGTCATTGCCTGCCGCTGTAATGATGGCGTCGAGAGCGGCAATCGTAGTCTCACCTCCTTCGAGCGAAAAGCGTTTTTGCGCCAAATACTTCGTGTGGAGAAATTTTTCAAAAACCACTGCACCATTAAGTTTCTCCAGAATCCGTTTTTTCTTTTTCCGACTGATCCCAAAGTCTTGGTGCAGATCCCGACCCTCAATCTTGTTGCGCAGCCACATCCGTCGTTCACGATTCTGAATATGGGTATACTCAAAGCCGATCGTACCAGAATAGATGGTGTGCATTCGCTCTAAGATGTCATTGAGGGTTGCACCCTCTATGCCCACTTCCGAACTGGCATGAAACACGGTCTGCAGGTCGTCGTCCGATAAACCGTAGTCCTCTAGATTGAGATGTGGTTTGCGATCTCGTCGCTTCCGAATGGGATTGGTATCCGAAAGCAGATGCCCACGGGTGCGAAAACCATGGATAATGGAAAGTACTTTAAACTCCTTGGCCACATCTGAATCTGGAGTTGCAGTACCGGCTTGCTCATTTTTTGATGCACCGTTTTGGGCAAAGTCAAAACCTTCAAAAAATGTGCGCCAGCCCTCCTCGATATTGCCGGGGTTCTCTCGGTACTTTTGGTACAGAGTATCGATAAATTGGGGGTCGGCATTGGTCAGGTAAGACACGTCCTTCATGGTGATTGATATCGTCTGCCGCAAATATCTTCTAAAAACCTTGATTCTGCATTTATTTCACTTATTTTCAAGGGTATGCGTAGACGATTTCCTTTTGTCTTGATGCTCATGCTGGTTTTGCTATGCAGCTCATTGGTGTCTTGTCATCGAGGGGTTGCTTGTCCAACCTTCAAGCATCAGAAGAAGTTGCAGAAAAATCTGCACAAAGGAAGGAAAGGGAGTTTCACCCTTTTCTCGAAGACGACTCGTAAGAATAGTAAGCAGATCAAATAGATGCTAACCTCTCCGCAACCGATCTTGCACATGATCGGCCAGAAAATTTAGGCAGGTGATGAGAAAGAAAATACCCAGGCCGGGAAATAGGGCCAGCCACCAGGCCCGAATATTGCCTCTGGCCTGACTCAAGACGGAGCCCCAGGTCATTTCATCAATGGGCAGCCCGATGCCAAGAAAAGACAATGTGGACTCCAACAAAATAGCTGAGGAAATACCAAAGATGAAGACCACCATCAATGCCGGAGCGGCCTCAGGCAAAATATACGAACTCAGGATCGCACGACTGTTTTCTCCGGAAATCTGGGCCGCCGTCACGTATTCTTGTTCCTTAATCCGAATCACTTCCGCTCTGCTGAAACGCGCAAAACGTGTCCAGCTCATCACGCCAATTAGAATGCCCAGACCAGTGAGTGAAGGTCGGATCATAATGGACGAGGCTGCGATCAAGAGCAGCAACAACGGCACGGAATTAAAGACTTCTATCGCACGCATCACGAATGCATCCAGCCAAATTTGCCATCCCGTTTGGTTGCCACGAATTCCGGCAGTGACCGCTATCGCCATGGCCAGAGAAAAGGCGGTTAGTGCCAGCCAGTAAGACTGCAAGGCGAAAACTAAATATCCAGAATAGGTCAGCAAGGAAAGCAGGACCACAATCACATACCAAGGGAGGCGAGAGGAGTTGCCGAGGTAGCCTGCCAAGCCGCCTAGAAAAGTACCGATGATGAGCGCTAGACCCATCGCCAGAACAGCGATGTAGAGCGATTTGCGACAGCCATGCACCATAATGGCTGCCAGGTCACGACCAAGTCGATC
Organism: uncultured Saprospiraceae bacterium; assembly: GCA_905479665.1. GTDB lineage: Bacteria > Bacteroidota > Bacteroidia > Chitinophagales > Saprospiraceae > CAJQNM01. The sequence continues at coordinate 6,092 of CAJQNM010000138.1, read as the reverse complement.
CGTACCCAGCCAGTGTCTAACACTGCGATCATCGAGTTGCACCCTACTGAAAGGAGGCAAATAACGGTTTTTGAGTGAGGTGATTTGATCGGCCGAAAACGGAATAGGTGCTCGCACTACGCGGTGCAATTTCTTTTCGGAAGACACTTCTTTCTGAAAGAGCGGCCAGCTAGTCGACCCATCCTGATAGGCTACCCAGAGTGGACGATCGTTTGCTATAAAAGGTGCAAGCACACCGAGCAAGACGTAGAAACCCAAGAGGATCTTTACCAAGTGGATCATCGCTCTTTCAGATTGATGCGTGGATCGACCCAGGCATAGGCTAAGTCGCTCAATAAAATACCCAATACAGTGATCAAGGACCCGGCAAGGACCACCAGCATGACCAAATTCCAATCCTGGTTCAAAACGGAGTCGAACATGAGCCGACCCATTCCAGGGATATTGCAGATGACCTCCATAACTAAAGCGCCCCCAAGCGTCGCTGGCAGGACTCCTGCCAACATTGTAATCAAAGGGAAACTCGCATTGCGAAATACATGTTTCCACAGCACTTGGTTTTCGGAGAGTCCTTTGGCCCTTAGATGTAGCACATAGGTTTTATGCAGCTCTTCCATCGCACTTGCCCGCATTTGTTGGCTGATATAAGCCATTAAACTCGTACTCAAAGTGATCACAGGAATGAGAAGCTGCCCACTGTTGCGAGCCATCATCTGCATGAAACTGTCTCCAGGGTAACTCACCCAAATACCGACCGATGGAAAGATATTGGTCCACGAGCCATATTCGCTTGTGCTAAAAAAAACCACCAACATACTGCCAAGCCAAAATACTGGCAAAGCGTAGAGTAGATTGAGGATCAGTCCGCTCCATCGATCAAACCTGCTGCCACGCGTATGTGCGCGATACATGCCAAGCGGGATCGCCAGCAAGTAGGCGATACCAATAGATAGTACGTTGACCACGAGCGTCCACCGCAAGGCATACCAAAGTCGCAGAGCAGCCGACTCATTGCTGTCGCGAGATTTTCCAAAGTCCAAGCGGATGGCTTTGGCTAGCCAGGTGTGAAATTGATTTTCGGCACCCCACCAACGCACCGACGGCAGATACGATAGGAGTGCACGATTATGCAGAGCTACTTCTCGAACCCTAGTCGTAAGGTTTCTTTCTTTATCAGTAAGCTCGATATGCTGAGTAGATGAATAATCTTGAGCTTGCCAGTGGGCGATCACCATGTTCATCCCATCGGTGCTGCTTTGTGTATTACGCACATCATGAAAGTCGGCGATCAGGGTCTGCGCCGCAGTGCGATTTGTGCATCTCTCAGCCCAAAATTGAAACATGGAGCGAAATACTGATTGATCGGTAACCACGCTAGATGGTACATTGGATGGGAGAATGGAAAAATAAAAATACGGTTTGTCAAGGCCCAATTGGCGAGACATCTGTGCGTACCGATCCGAAGATATCTCCAGGGGCTGATCTATATCCTCACTGCGCAGTAGCTCATAGAGGACTGGATCGCCCGGAGTCATACGGGTGAGCAAAAAGGTAAGCATCAAGATAATGGCAATGGTCGGCACAGCCCAGGCCAGTCGTCGCATTGCGAATGTCCACATCAGAAAGGGATGGCGGTATTTTCAAAATAGCCCGGTTTTAGACTACCTGTGATTATTTGGAAAGCAGCATTCATGGCAATGCGATTGCTGGGAGCAACGAGAAAAAGTGCGGGTTGTTCCTCATGGAGAATCTCCTGAAAGCGGTGGTACAATTTAGCTCTTGCATCTCCATCTGAAGCGGTGCGGATGGCTTCAATCGTTCGGTCCAATTCCTCATTGGCATAGTTGCACGTGTTATTGCCATTTGCAGATCTGCTGGCAGAATGCCAATTTGGATACGGATCGAAGTCGCCTGCTGGAGGTCGAGCTGCCAAACAGGCCATGTCGTAATTTCCAGAACGAACCTCCTGTAACATAGCACGTGTATCCATTGAGACGAGCTCAATGGAAACTCCCACTTGTGCAGCCGATTGCTTCAGCAAGGTCGCCACATCCTGACCGAGCTGACTGCGGGTGGTATTGATATTGAGTCTAAAGTCGACCCGACTGCCATTTTTGGTTCGGTCCAAGATTCCATCTTGATTTTGATCACCCCAACCCGCTTCAGCAAGCAAATTTTTCGCCATTTCGATGCTGTATGCATAGGGCTTCAGATCCTTGGCATAATATTGCTTCGAAGGATGAATGGGGCTGACGACAGGTTGGGCTTCGTTGTAGAATAATTCTTCCACAAGGAGATCGATATCAATCAAGTGTGCTAAGGCCCTTCGGGTGAATGCATCCGAGAGTGCTGGTCGCTCGGTGTTGCAGGCAATGTATAAATACTGCAAGATAGCAGGGGAGTGGAGTTGGAGAGGATGAGCACTACTTTTGTACTCTTTCAACTCCTGAAATAAACTGGGTGTGAGATCTGAGACCAGATCCAGAGCTCCATCTTTCAGGCTGGTCAAGGCAGTTTGCTCGTCGGCAATAATGTAGTAGATGATCTCTTTGGGATCGGCACGGAGCATGGTATTTGGTTGCGAAATGTCCGTGCCCCACCAGTCTGCCTTTCGCTGCAGCAATATGCTCTGCTGGCTTTTCCACTCCACCAGTTCGTACGCACCTGAGCCACTCACTTTGTCTCGAGAGAAATCGGTCGAGTTGAACATTTTGGCAAATGCTTGCAAATTTTGATCAACCACCGAATCTTTGGCCACGTTGAGTAGATACTCAAACGTATTCTCTTTTAGAAGACCGTTTGGGTCATAAAAATACTCCGGGTACACTGGAAACCCTGTGACAATCTCCTCAATTTGCATGTAAGCCCCTTTTGCTTGAACGGTGATTCGTCTGTCATCATTGGGATCTACAAGTATGCTCGTAAACTGAGTGATAAAACTGCTCCAACTGCTATTATCTATACCTGGTACTAGGCATGCCTTCATGGTGAAGAGATAGTCATGTCCGGTGACCGGATCTCCGTTGTCCCAACGTGCCTCTTTCCTGATCCGGAAATCCAACTGGGTTACTTCTTCTCCACTAGCATTTATTATTTTCTTGATCTCTGGTGCAGCCTCTAAAAGTACAGGAGACATTTCCATCGTGATCGGGTCATACGTTTGCAAAGAATTGAAAAGCCAGGGTTCGATCTGGGCAGCGCTGGCTGTGGCGCTGAGGATGGGATTTAGACGGTCCGGATCCTGGTCGAGACGAATGCGGACCTGACCATTAAACTCTTCGCTACCCTTGGGGTTACTACATGATACCATGACAAATGTGCATAGCAAAGCCAGGAAGAGAAAGCACAGTGGTCTGGACATCATATTCAATGTTAGCAAACTTAGCAGGGCTAAACTATTATTGGGATGGAAAAAATATTGATCGCTGGGGGGAGTGGATTGATTGGACAGGCTCTGGCACGTTATCTTACGGACCACAATTACCTGGTCTACATCCTCAGTCGCCAGAGGGAGACTCACCTCACAGGACAAGCTTTTCAGTGGGACCTAAAGGCAAAACACATCGATGCTAGAGCTCTTGAGGATCTCCATGGTGTGATAAACCTGGCTGGTGCAGGCATCGTAGACAAAGCCTGGACCGAAGAGCGCAAAGCACTATTGCATGCAAGTCGGATAGGAGCCAACCAATTGCTGGCCGAAAAACTCAACCTGCAAAGTAGCCTTCCTCAAGTGTACATATCTGGATCTGCCATCGGTTACTATGGTCAGCGCCCAGGAGAAATATTGGATGAAGAATCAGGTCCTGGCCAGCGTTCATTTCTGGTAGATCTTTGCCGAGATTGGGAACAATCTGCAGACCCGATTGCCCAATTGGGCATCCGAACATGTCTGCTGCGTACCGGGTTGGTCCTGAGTCGAGAGGGTGGCATTCTGCCCACATTGCTCAAGACAATGCCCCTAGGCATTGGGACCTACTTTGGAGATGGAAAGATGGGTGTATCATGGATTCACATGGATGATCTCTGTCGACTTATGCACTGGATGATAAGGACGACGAGCATAGAAGGCCCGGTGAATGGTGCTGCACCAAATCCAGTGCCGTATCGACAATTTGTAAGATCCCTGGTAAATTACAAAGGAGGGCTGAAAATAATTGTTCCTACACCGACCTTTGCAATGAAAATGATCATGGGAGATCGCACGCAAGCCATCTTACAAGATGCTACCGTCATTCCAGCAAAAAGCCAGAGAGCAGGATTTGAATTCAAATTTCCGAAAATCCAGCAAGCGCTGGCAGATCTCAAGACTACTTAAAGACCTCGATCTCTTTGGTCTTGATGACCAGGTCGGTAAACTTGCCTTTGAAACGGGTAGCTCGCACCATGTGATTATCAATCCAGTGATAATTTCCTCCACGAGGCTTGTTCATCAGCAGGCCATGATACTTAAAGTTCTTTTTGCGCAGCCACTGCTCAGTCATTTCACGATGTTCTTCCGTGCGGGACGTAAAGAAAGTAATGTTGTGACCCTCGTCGTACCACTTATTGATGGTCTCCAGTGCATCTGGATATTCATCGCAAGTGATCATGCGCTCTGGTTCCTCATTGGGGATGTCGTCACAGATCGTACCGTCGATATCGATGAGAAAATTCTTGACATCATCGGGTAGGATGGGACTTATCGTCTCGCCCTTTTCATTGGTGAGGCCCTTGAGTGCTGTCTGATGCTGTTCCATAGGGCGGCAAAGATACATGTTGCCCAACAAATATGAGTGCTTTTTATCTATTCAAAATCAATGTACTCTCGAGGATTGACAGGCTTGCCTTCAGACCAGAGCTCAAAGTGCAAATGTGGACCTGACGATAGGGTGCCAGTGTTGCCGATGATAGCGACAGCCTCTCCCGCCTGTACGAAGGTGCCTGTCTCCTTTAGCAGTGCAGAGTTATGTTTATAAAACGAGATCAAATTGTGATCATGCTGAATTCCAACCGTATTTCCAGTTTCTAGTGTCCAGCCTGCGTAGATGATGTGGCCTGCAAGAATACTCTTGATGGGCGTACCAGCTGGAGCATTAATGTCAACTCCCAGATGGCGCTTAGCCGGATCGAAGCCAAGGCTCACGGATCCAGTAACTGGTGCCACCAGGTACAATTGCTGCAAAGGTCGGGATGCTCGCCCAATCTCACTGCTGAGTGGTTGAGAAGCAAGCGCAAGTCTCTCTTCGATCTCAATCTCCCGGCGCAATAATTCGTCTTCCTCGATGCGGTCGATTTGGGGGATTGAGTCATTGTGGACTTGTGGTGCCAGGTCACTGCTGTCTTCAGATCCCATGATCTCCCCGTTAATCATCTTTTGCAAATTGCCAATCATGAGATTTTGGGCATCGGCAAGCTCCTCTAGTGACAGGGTTTGCTCACGCAATTTGAGCAACTCAGCCGAATCAGTCGTTTGGGTTAGCTTGCCAAGTATGGTCTGAAATGGAGGCAAGAAGAGCAACGCAGTACTGGTGAGGGCGATGAGGCCAATCAAGAGAAAAACCAATCCCAGGGGATACCATGTGCGATATCTCAACGAACGAAGCTGCTCGTGTGTATCCTCATCGACCAATACAATCTTAAGCAACCGTTTCTCCCCTCCTTCTTCTTTGTTTTGCACCTTCACTATAACGTATGTTGGGGCAAACTTCTTAAAAATCAGCAAGACAAAATAATTTGCAGTGAGCGGTAGTTATAACTTGGATATGAGCGCATCAACGCATTAAGAAAATGCACTATTTGAAATCGACTAATCCTTGCGGGATCCTATTCCTGGCTTTTGCCAGCTTGCTTCTGGTTTCTTCCTGCGCCACCACTAAGAAACGTGGTGACATCAGCAAACTGGGCAAGCTGTGGCACAACATGAACTCAAAGTACAACGCACACTACAATGCAGAAGTGCTGCTTGACGAAACCTTGCTCGCGATCAATCAAGGTCAGCAAGATATCTACTCAGAAGTACTGCCGATCTACAACTACATCGACATCGAGAATGCCGAGCAGTACTATGAAGACATGGACAAGGCTATCGAGAAATCGGCCATATCTATCTCGAT
>CAJQNM010000137.1 GCA_905479665.1 uncultured Saprospiraceae bacterium | reverse complement strand
CCATTGTGTGAATGGAAAATCGCTCGATAATCGCGTGTCTGTTTTTATCCTCATTGAGGCGCTCACGAGGCTCAAAGAGCAACAAGTTCCGCACGACATTTATGCTGTCTTCACCGTTCAGGAAGAGGTTGGTCTGCGAGGGGCCATCGCTTCAGCCGGTCACATCAATCCTGATTTTGGTCTGGGTCTCGACGTGACCATTGCTTTTGATGTCCCGGGCGCTCAGCCTTTTGAAATGGTGACAAAATTGGGTGGAGGCACTGCGATAAAGATTATGGATGGCTCTACTATTTGCGACTATCGCATGGTCGGATACCTCAAAGAGCAAGCAGAACAGGAAAAAATAAAATGGCAACCAGAGATACTTACAGCAGGGGGCACCGACACGGCTGGCATACAGCGCTCTGGAGCAAATGGATCGATCGCCGGAGCGATTTCGATTCCCCTGCGGCACATCCATCAGAGCATTGAGATGGTGCATCGGGACGACATCGAAGAGAGTATCAAATTACTTACCCGCGCGTGCCTAGAACTTGATTCATACGATTGGAGTTTGTAAAGCATGAATATGTTTATAGAAAAAGACGACAAATTGCAGGCCGAATTAAAGTTTAAAGACTTTCAAGAGGCTTTTGCATTTATGACTGAGGTAGCGATCTGTGCAGAGCGTGCCAATCACCATCCATGGTGGTCTAATGTGTACAATACAGTCGAGATACATCTCAATACACACGATGCTGGAAATGTAGTCACCCAGAAAGACCATGATTTAGCGCAAGAAATCGAAGGCCTCTACCAAAAGTATCAGCACTGACCCTATATGGAAAGTAAATTGCCCAACATGGGCACCACTATTTTTACCATCATGTCTGCTCTTGCGACGGAGTATGAGGCAATAAATCTATCGCAAGGATTTCCTGATTTCATGCCTGACGAAAAGCTGATCGATCTGGTGCATCAAAAAATGCTCGCTGGAAATAACCAATATCCGCCCATGCGAGGGTGCTCAGAATTGCTGATGGTATTGGCCGAGAAAATTAAGAACGTCTACGAACTGGAAGTTGACCCTTTGCAAGAAATCACGATCACGAGTGGAGGTTGCGAGGCCATCTACACCGCGATCACTACGTTGGTGCATCCAGGGGATGAAGTCATTATTTTAGAACCCGCCTACGATCTGTACCGACCCGCAGTTTTATTAAACAAGGGCGTACCGGTGGTGCATCAACTACAGGGGCCTGATTTTGCCCGCGACTGGTCGGCCATCCGAGCACTCATCACCGACCGCACGAGGCTCATCATTATCAATACTCCTCACAACCCGATCGGAAAAATCTTTGGTCCCGACGATCTACTTGCCTTGCAGCAAATAGTGGCAGAAACAGGAATTTATGTCTTAAGTGACGAGGTATATGAGCACATCACCTTTGGTGCAAGACATGAAAGTGTGTTGCGCTACCCGGATTTATATCGCAACAGTTTTGCGTGCTACTCTTTCGGCAAAACATTTCATGCCACGGGTTGGCGTATCGGGTATTGTGTTGCTCCTCCGCACTTGACGGCCGAGTTTCGCAAGGCACACCAGTATACGGTCTTCACTGTTTTTAAACCGGCACAACTTGCTATTGCCGAGTACATGGCAGACCCATCTACATATCTGCAGTTACCAGAATTCTTCGAAAAGAAAAAGAATCAGCTGGAGCAAGGGATGACAAAAAGTAGATATCGGGCTCTGGATTCGCAAGGCTCTTACTTTCAGCTGTATGACTATTCAGAGATCAGTAATGCACTCGATACAGAATTTGTCAAAACGATGACGATCGAGCACGGTGTAGCTGCCATACCGCTGAGTGTCTTTTACACGGATCCACCAGCAGATCAGAAGTTGATTCGATTGTGTTTTGGTAAAAAAGAGGAGACACTTACAAGTGCCCTTGAGCGACTGATTGCTATTTAACCACTTGCCATTCGTTCCCCATTTTCTTAAGGATATAGGTGATCCACATTTTGACCAATCCTGATGCATCGCAAAAATCAAATGATACGACCCATCGATGTCTAGGATAGCGTTTAGCGCAGACTTGTTTATCGACGAGGTATAGTCAAAATCTCCTCCTGTCTGCCGTCTAGAAAATGGAACTTTTCTCCATCAAACACCCCGTCTTCTTCCAGCATGATTCGTACGATCTTACCCCATTCTTCGATTTCGGAGGAGGCATTTAACTCGATGCTGTAGGCTGTGTTGGGATACATGATGTAGTCACCCGTACCTTTCACCCCCTCCTGTTTATCCCACATACCGATCGCTGGCCCTGCCGCATGTCCATGCACACCGATGGGGTGGGTGTAAATTGATGGAACAATGCCTTCGGCCTTGGCTTGATCAAGTGAAGTTTGTAGAATTTCATTACCACTTAGTCCCTCGGTAAAGTTGCTCACTAATATGTCCTGCAGACGATTTGCTTTCTCAAAGGCGAGCTTTAGGTATTCTGGCACATCGGCCTCGCCAGGTTTTAGCACGTAAAAATGCTGCTGCTGATCGGTGTTGAGTCGCAAGTAGGTGATTCCAAAGTCAACGTGCAGTAGATCTCCAGGCATAATGATTCGCTCGTCCGGCCTTTTCGAAAACGTGCGCAGGTGATCAAAATTTTCTGGATCGTAACGCTGTATAGCGACCGTGGGATGAAACCAAGTAGCCAAGCCTAGATCACTAACCCGTTGGCGCAATGCCCACACGACGTCATCGGTGCTGGTGATACCGGGGTGGATAATTTTTTCGGATAGTCCTTCCTGCAAAATGGAATGACCCATCCGACAAATCATAGGATACATAGCCAGCTCTTTTTGCGAGCGGGTTTCCAGCCAGGCAATCGCGAGTTTTTCGGCAGAAACGACCCGATCATGAAAGGCCTCTGGCAGCTTTTCCATCATGCTCTCATATTCTGTGTGTACTAAGCCATCTGCCAGTCCGAAATAATCGGAGGTGTTGATCCCGATTTTTTGAGGATTCTTCTCTTCAATAAGGGAAACCAGCGCTTCCCACTGATCGGGATACACATCAATATCCCACGCACCTTGCAATAGTCTCCCTACCGCATAGCGTGCGATGGCCACTTTCTCAATGGGTGCCTCATTGCCAGGATCATAAAACACCATGATGGTGCGACGGCGAGCATTGAGCCAGGTACTCGGCAACATGGTGCGCATGACCGGATCTTCATTGTACTCTCGGGAGATGATCACCCACATATCCAAGCCAGATCGGCGCATGAGTTGTGGAAGAAGATTGTCCATGCGATCTTCCAGGATCTCATCGATCACTGCTGCACGCTCTTTCACGGGCAAGATGTATGGGAGCTCGGTTTGAGCACTTGAGAACGACGAGACCAACAGGAAAATTCCCAGGATTATAGTACGCATCACATTTTTTTACGAAGCTAACAAAGAGAAGATATAGCAGTCTAAAATCAGAAGGGCAATATAATGTTGTATTCGTAATTGCCAGTTTCCTTTTTTAAGGTAACCATTTCGCCCCCGAGATATTTTATTTGCGACTTGGCCCTGAGCAGAGGTTCTACACCAGGGTCATTTAGGTTGTGAAGACTTGCATTTTCCTCAATCGTAAACAAGTGTGACTCCTCTTCAGGTTGCATTTTCAATGTGATCAAAGACGCATCTGATGTGGTCACAATGTGATCTAAGATCTCTTTGATAATATTGTAAATCATCACTTCTTGCTGGCCCGATATTTTATCGTGCAATAAATTTTCTTCTTCCCGGATCGTAATGGGATAGCGCTCTTGGATTTCGTGACACAAATCACTGATAGCAGCCGCCAGACCCAAGTGAATGAGGGCTTCTGGCATCATCTCCTGAGCAATACGTCTTATCTCACTACTGGCGTCCCGTATGAGATTGTCCGTTTGCAATACCAGTTGCCCTGCATCGCCTTCCTCTCGCTGTGTTTTCAGCCGTTGCAATTTTAACCTACTTGAGGCGAGTACGGCGCCGAGGCTGTCGAGCAAGTGGGTCGCCATCTGCCGCCTATCATTTACTTGCTCCTCCACTACGTGATTTACAGCAGTTAGTTTTTGTTCCTTTTGTAGACTGGATATCCGCTCTCGCTGCAGTTGCAATTCTTTTTGAGTAAGTACTTTATTTTTTGCGTATCGAAGATAAATAGATAGAGTAAATAGACTGAGTATGATTAAGCCTGAAATTAAGTAGACTTTTACTTGATTCTGTTTCTGGATTTTTAATTGCTTTTGGTTTAATTCAATTGCTTTTTGAGCGGCCTCATATTTAAATTGCAAACCCCTCAGGGATTTTAATTGATCTTGTTGCAGCAAACTATCTTTGGCATCACTTTGTAGCTTTAGATACTGGAGAGATTTGTCATAGTTTAGATTCTGTTCATACATGGATGCCAGTCTTCCGGCTGCCTGCTCGATACCGAACAGTTGTTTTTTATCTTGAGCCAGATCAAGCGCCTTGACGAGATGTTTTTCTGCGGAGTCTACCTGATCCATGGCTTCATAGGCTTTTCCCAATGCGAGGTGGCTCTCACCGATCTCTGTTGGGCTCCCAGCAATATTTCGATATGACATGGAGGTGTGGGCGTGCTCAAGTGCCAGTTGCGGTCTTTGTTCAGCGAGTGCAATAGCGGAAAGTATAGAATACGAGTATCCCAGCCCCCATTTTAAATCGAGTATCTTATTGATTTGGATGGTTTTTTCGATGTAATATTGGGCGCTATCCACCTTGCCCATAGTCAGGTACAGTTCGGCAAGGTTACTGAGTATATTTGCCTTGTCGATGGTGTTGTTGTACTCTGGCGAGCTTAGTATCTCCAGACCTTTGTGATAGTAATCTATTGCTTGATGAAACTCCCGAAAAGTTTCGTAAGTGATTGCTAGACCATTGTAGGCACGGGCCATGCCTGTAAAATCTCTCTGATCTTTGTAATATCGTAAAACCTGAAAATAATGCTGTGCAGATTGCTCTAAGTCACCCAACTCAGAATAAGCGACGGCTAAATTGTAGTGCGAGGAAACGGTCTTTTCAATTTGGTCATTCGATTGGTAGTAGTTGAGGTTTGTAAGGAAGAGCTCGCTGGCCTTTTCGTAATTAGATTCATTGAGTAAGAAGATCCCTAAGTGATGATTTGCGATTGCGCGGTAGTCGTCACTATTCACGTTTTCAGCAACAGAGGCCAACTGTTGGGTATAGTGAAGAATAGAATCGTTGTTGTAGTTGTAAAATTCTACGATGAGGTCGTTGATATAGTGCACCTCACTGCTATCGCTTGTGGCTGCATGAATCAGCATCTTAAGACTGTCGATCCTTGATCTGTCTTGACCAAAAGCAACAGTGGCTAGGGTGAGGAATAGGAACAAGTAGAGCGACGGGGAGGAGCGCACGAATTAATTTTTTGGTATTTGAAAATCATACTCGGTCCCTTTTCCGACCGAGGTGTTTATTTTCAGATTGCTGTTGAGGTAGTTTGCTCTACTTTCGATATTCCGTAAACCATGACCTTTCTCTACATCGGTTTCTTCCAAATTGAAACCAATTCCATTGTCTGAAACAATTAGCTGATATTGACTTTCAGTTTCCGAAAATTCAATATTTATTTCACTGGCATCAGCGTGTTTTATTGCGTTATTAATTATTTCCTGAATAATACGATAAATATTTATTTCTTGTTTTTCTGTGAATTTATTTTCACGAGAATAAAAATTGGTTATGACAGAGAGTTGATCAGTACTATTATTGTCCGCCAGATCTTGAATGGCGTCCAATAGGCCAAAATTGACCAATGCATCTGGCATCATATCATGTGCAATACGTCGTACTTCTGCACTGGCATCTTTTAGCAGACCTTCAGCCCGTTCGAATAGTTGAAGATTTTCCATTTTTTGCACCTCACCTTCGATGTTGCGCAACTGCAGACGTGCAGTGGTCAGGATGCCGCCTAGGCCGTCATGCAGATCCTTGGCAATTCGCTTCCGTTCTTCCTCCTGACCTTGCACCATGTAATCCAGAGCCAGCAATTTTTGTTGCTTTTCTAGATTATGGATTTTCTCTTGCTTGAGTTGAATCAAATTGTCTTTGATTTTCTGCCGCAGCCGTGCTCGACTCAGGAGGAAGGCTGCAAGCAGAACCAGTAAGAGCAGACCGCCCAAAAGGTAATTTCGAGTGATCTGCTGTCTGGTTATTATTATTTCTTTTTTTGCCAGCTCGGCATCTTTTTGAGCAGTTTGATATTGGGCCTCCAGCTCAAGAATTTTGTTGTTGTTGCTATTATAAAGGAGAGAATCGTTGAGTAATTTGAGATCTTCAGAATAGTGTAAGGCATCTTCATGCTGATTTAGGGCTTTGTAGATGTCGATGAGTAGGAGATAGACTTTTATTCGCTCCTCCACATCTTCAAAATTCTGAAGTTCGTCAGCACTTTGCAAGCACGTTTTTAGGGCTTGATCATATTTTCTGTTGATATAGAGGTCTTCTGCCTTGAGACGCAGGTAGAATGGTTCGTGCCTTGGGATCTGGATTGTATCTAGAATGAGTCTTGCCTTGTTTAGACACTCAGTAACCAGTGCCTGATTATAAGGCTGTTCACGCTCGCGACTGAACGTTGCCACGACGTTAAGACAAGCGAGACATGCGTCAGAGCCGCTGCCTGCTAGATCACTGGCGGTCAGTGATTTTTGAAAATACGTGCGTGCCTCCTCGACCTGGTTTACTGCGTTGTAACCTACGCCCAGATTATTATACGTATACGCTCGCGAAAGAGGTTCGACAGACTCATCAAATCTGGACTCGATATCTCTAAGCAGTACAAGGGATCGGTCAGCGTTTCCGGTATGTTGCAAGACAGAGGCGACATTGTTGGTAATGGTAATCCGGGTATTCAGATCATGACAATATTGGAGCGCTTTTTCATATCCTTCTGCTGCAAGACTGTGTTGAGCTCGGAAATTGGCAATGTTTGCCAAGCCGTTCCAACAGCCCATCAGACCTCTGTCGTAGCTTATTTCTTCGAAAAACGGCATGGCTTGTTTTAGTTTTTGGGTGGACTGCTCAAAATCTCCCTCAGACATGTGCACAAAGCCACTATACTGCAATGCCTTGGCAGCTGGCAAGATTGAATCTGCCGCGACCGCTCGCTGGAATACATAATCGTATATGAAGAGAGCTGAATCAGGATTGGTCCCTTCTAGAGGATAGGCGGCATCCAGCAGCTCGGAGAGAGAGAGCTGGGAGAGAGTCCTGGATTGCCCTGATGCGAAAACAGAAAGCATCAAGAATGAGATCACTAGAAATGCGGTGCTGTATGTGAGGCCAGATCTATCCATACCATCAATTTACAAACAAACCAAGCACCCCGCATCTTGCGAGGTGCTCAGATAACAAAGCTGTTTTTGACTTCCTCAATCAATGAAGATTGACCCATTCGAAATCACCGCCTGGGAGGATGCCGTTATTGTCAGCCACACATACACGCAATTTATCAGCGTCTGAATCGAAATAGATTTTGCCAACATCTGAGGAGTTGGAGCAGGTTTCACTGGATTGCGGCACGAGTCGGATCGGCACTGCAAAGCGAGCCAGGTCTGCCTCGTGAGCCGAAGCCGATGATCCCACACTTATTGATCCGTTATCGTGCACCATAAAGCGTGTATCGCCAGCAAGTCTCGCCCGCAAGACGTCTTCCCCAGCAGGTCCGTCTATTTGCAGTGCTGCCGATGGAGTGGCATCGTTTATGCCAACCATCTTGCTGTCGCCATCCAACGTCAAGATTTGGTTTGTGACGCCGTTGTCTCTGTACGTAAACTGAAGTTTTGGGTCAGTCAATGAATTGCCAATCTGCTGCCAGTACTCCGAAGTGGAGTTACTGCTCATTTTGATTCGTGCAGCTGAACCCCCGACCCCATTGATGTAAAGATTGGGGTCTGCTTCGCTGGTGCTGTGATTCAGCTGTAATTTAGCCGCTGGATTTGTTGTGCCTAAACCAAAATCACCATCTTGATTCATCACAGCTTTGGTGATTCCACCCTGCCGAAACAAGATGTCGTCACCGGTTTGGAGAAAGATATCATCTCCAGTGGTCTCTAGATTGAGGTCACCATTATCGTTGTTCTTTAGCGAAAGGGTGGAGCCATTAAAATCCAGCTCTGATTCGATGGTGCCATTGTCCCAAAACTCTATGGCCCCAGTATTGTCAAACAATTGCAGATCGCCGTTGAGTAGTAGTTTAGGGTTTCCTGAATTGTGATGGAGGTTCATTTTTTGCAGTCCGTTGAGATCAAAAGTGATGGCATCATTGTTGGTGCCACCATTGAGGACTTTCACCTTACCGTCACCATTCACCAGATCCATAATCATGTCGGTTGCGCCGACTCCACCACTGGTCGGACTCAGGGGCAGCCAATCGGTGCCATCAAAATATTGGTATTCATCTGGATCGGTGGCGGTATAGTAGATCACCTGTCCTTGTACGGGTGATGTAGGGTAGACCGCCATCGCTGGAAAAACAACGCCCTCTCCACTTAGCTCTTGGCCAAAGCTCAAATTATAACTGAGTAGTGCAGTGATTGTCACTGCCAGAATGTACATATATCGCATGATAAGCTGTTTTATTGGTTTTCTAATAGACCAAAGTTCAGCAGATGCGAGTGCCCCTGGCACACCCAAATCCGGTATTTGTAAATATCCCCTATTTAGGGGATGACGTGCTAAACAATACCCTGGTCCATTGCCTTCTTGACCAGCTCTGCGGTATTTTTTGCATTGTACTTGGAGAGTAATTTTTTGCGGTGGCTGTCTACCGTATGAACACTGAGAAATAATTTCGCGCAGATTTCTTTATTGGAAAAGCCCTCCGAAATGAGTTGCAGCACCTGCTTTTCGCGATCGGTTATGTTGGGATTTATTTCATCTTGACCTCGCAATACATTGGTACGTAATAATTCCATGAGCTGACTGCTGTAATATTCATTGCCCTCATGCACTTTCTGTATGGCTTCAATCATCTCTTCCGCACTATCGTCCTTTAAGATGTAGCCCCGCGCCCCATAACTTTTCATGCGCTTTACATAACTTGATTGTTTGTACATGCTTATGGCGATGACTTTTACATCGGGGTGTTTTCGCATGATTTGGCGGCAGGTTTCTACCCCATTCATCTCGGGCATATTGATGTCCAGCAAGACAATATCTACCTCTAGATCAGCAAGTTTTTCCAAGACCACTTTTCCATTGGGCGCAGTCGCTACTACCTGCACCTCACTGCTGCCTTCAAACAATGCAGTGAGACCATCAAGTAAAACTTGATGGTCATCGGCAATCATTATCTTAATCATCATGTGGCAGGTTTGACATTGTGAGAATGTAATCATTTTTCAGCTCCTCGTCGGCTCCTAAGTCCTCTTAGCAGAAATCAGGGCCCCTGTGTGATCATACAGCCAGGCCGATGGTTATAAAAGACAATGAGGAGCACCGACCGATCAACTCTTTGGCACAGGCTTCTATCGTGGCACCAGTTGTTAAAATGTCATCGACCAAAACGACATGACGACCGTCTATTTTCGATGGCATTACTAGCTCAAAGGCGCCATCTAAATTTGCAAGGCGATCTTCTCTACTCATCGCGGTTTGGGTGCTCGTATTTCGACTGCGTTTCAGGATGTTATCTCCTATTTGCCAACCACTGGATGCTGCAATACCCACGGCAAAATGATGGCTTTGATTGTATCCCCGCTTCTGCTGTTTCTTAGGATGTAGTGGTACTGGAAGCAAAATCGGATCAGAAGGAAAGAGGCTTTCATGCATTTTTGCCCCATAGGCCTCACCTAGTCGCTCGGCTGCCTGGCGATGCCCACGATATTTGATCAGGTGGATCATGTGCTGTACTTTGCCTTCTGGCGTAAATCGAAACATGGATGAGCCGTGGTACAGAGGGATTCTCCCAGCCAGTCGCTCCAAACACTCATTTTCAGGCTCCCGATGAAGATTGGTGGTCGGACAATCGTAGCTGCAGGCCAGACAAAAATAGTCTTTGCCAGTCACGGCGTGCTGTTCGCAACCGCAGCAGAGATTGGGAAAAAACAGGTGCGTGAATTTAGATAGCAAAGACATAAGGGCACTTCTAATAACTCTGTTTGGAATGATAACGCAGGAAAAAAGAACAAGTTAGCAACCTAAGAAGGGTTTTTAGAGGTACCCATAATGTGATGGAGCATCTATTTCTGAAATAAAGTACGTTCTTTTTTTGAGTAATATTACCCGCATGCGTAGAGTATTGCACATACGTCGAGCCATCCTGAAATGGCACCAAAAAGTAGACCGCAATCTGCCCTGGAAGGTTGACCGAAATCCATACAAGATTTGGCTTTCCGAAATCATCATGCAGCAGACGAGAGTTGAGCAGGGCACACCCTACTATTTGAGATTTGTAGAAGCCTACCCCACCGTGGCCGATCTTGCTGCAGCAGATATCGATGAAGTCATGAAATTGTGGCAAGGTTTGGGCTATTATCGCAGAGCGCAACATATGCACCAAGCGGCACAGCATATCGTGGATCATCATGGCGGTGTATTTCCTCAGACGTACAAGGAGATCTTAGCGCTCAAAGGGGTAGGACCGTATACAGCCGCAGCCATTGCTTCTTTTGCGTTTGACTTGCCTCACGCAGTTGTCGACGGCAATGTGATGAGAGTGAT
>CAJQNM010000136.1 GCA_905479665.1 uncultured Saprospiraceae bacterium | reverse complement strand
AAAAGCCAGACTCAGAGGGTAGACCAGCTTGTAGCATCGGTGTCCTCGTTTTCCATGTCCTTTATGGCCATGTCTGTCAAAAAAACTTCGTCTGCATTGACTTCGAAGACGTCGCAGATTTTCCTTACTTTCTATCGTGATGATAGTACCATCTTCAGATAGTACATCTAATGGATATCCTAAACTGAGTTTTATTCTCGAATCTGGATTCTCGGCTTTCCAAGTTCGGATAGCAGTTTTCAATTCCTCATATGACTCCACTTCGCTTGTTGTCCCATCCGCAAATTCAACGGTAATCGGAAAAACGAATTCGAAGCATCCGAATTTGCCGAGGTTTCCCTGAGATTCCAGGTCGAAAAGTGTTTTGTCGACATAGTCTTCGATCAAGGTGTCGTTTAAATCAGTCTTTTCCGTACAACCAACATACAGTAGCCCAATGCCCATGCTCAGTATTATGCCCATTTTCAAAAGTCCCCTCTTCATTGCGTTTTAATTTAGATTTGTTAATCAGATTCAAGGGTCTAAGCGAATTATTTTGAGTTTGTACTCATTGGGGTGTGTTAAAAATCCAAATATTTTGAAAGGCCATATCTGGCATCCGATGTTGCGTAGGTACTGATCGATTAATTTCTAACGTTACTTCAGATATCCTACATAAATTTGAATGAATTGACAGATGATCTGCGGCTGTGGCAAAAAATGAAGTCTGGAGATCGGCAGGCTTTTCGTAGGATTTACGAATTGCATGCACCCGACCTGATTCGCTATGGTCGGCGATTCTCGCATGAATCGACAACGGTCAAAGATTGTATCCATGACCTTTTTGTGTACCTCTGGTCCAGCCGAGAGCGTCTAGGTGATACAGATTCCATTGCTCGATATTTAATGGTGGCGCTGCGCAGACGTATTGTCAAAGCCATGTCAGAATCAAGGAAAACAACAGACCTAGAGTCATCACCTGTCATCTTTTCCGCAGACCTCGCCTTAGAAGATCGGATGATTCAAAAAGAGAATTCTGAAATGCAACAATTTCAATTGAAGGAAGCATTTAAGTCTCTCAGCCCTCGGCAGCGCGAGGTTCTCTATCTCAAATTTTACAAAAGCCTTGGCTACGAGGATATTGCTGAGGTCTTGGATATTAATTATCAATCAGTGAGGAATCTGATGTACAGTGGATTAAAAGTCTTGCGCAACACCATGACGACGATCGGTATACTCATATTATTGGCTGGCATATGAGTACAAAACTTGTTTCTGGATGTTTAGTATATAGAATGACATGACAAATACGTTCGCAAGGCTGGGTTCTATCGTTGCGCTGCTGCTGTTTATAGCTTGCGACAAGGAGGAGGCAGGGACGGTATTTGTCGACAGTCGCTTGGTGCCTTATTTTACGTCCTTCCAGAAAGAAGCGGTGACTCGAGGCGTCATGATTGATTTGACTCAATCGAAGATCGCAGGTGAGATCATGCCTTTTGAAGAGCAGACGGAAGCATCTGCCCAATGTGTGCAGCCGGCAGAGGAAGGTCACTACATTCGAATAGAGGAAAATTATTGGAGCGGACTATCAGAGCTGAAGAAGGAATTCATTGTTTTTCATGAACTTGGTCATTGCGTACTGGATCGTCGGCATCTCGATGATCAAGACGAAGCTGGCCGGTGCTTGAGTATGATGCATAGTGGATCTACCTCCTGCAAGAACGAGTACAACAGCGATACACGGAATAGCTACTTAGATGAGTTGTTTAACCATTGATCATGGAGCAGAAGTATCTCACATACACGATCGAAGAGCTGGCAGCAGACCCAGCTTTTATTCAATGGGTTAGAGAAGATACTCCCTGGTTGGAGCTTCAAGAGCTCATTTCAAACGAGCCCTCTTTTGGGGAGAAGGCGGCTGCCGCTCGTGAGCTCGTCCATTTGCTTCACTTTGAGGTGGATGATGTGAGTGCAGACTTTTCCTCAATCTGGGAAGCGGTTGAGAAAAGCACATCTCCGTACAATGCCAAGGTTATTTCTCATCCAGGAAGAACATGGAAGTGGGTGGGCGGGATTGCCATGACAGCCCTTTTGCTCATGTACTTATTCGTGGATTTCAGCGGGCAAAAAGAGATCCAAGCTCATTTTGGAGAAAGGATATCTTATCAATTACCGGATGGTTCGAGGATGACCCTCAATGACGGTTCGTCATCAACCTTCAGCAGTCGTGACTGGTCCAGAGCACGTACGGTCGCAATGGAAGGTGAAGTGTATTTCGATGTTGAAAAAGGAAGTCCTTTCGTAGTGCGTACCGCAATGGGTAGGGTGGAAGTGCTGGGAACTACCTTTAATGTTTACCATCGTTCGGGTGACTTTAGGGTATATTGCTATACCGGTATTGTGAGGGTGACGTGGGAAGGACAGGAACATATTCTGGAGCCAGGTGAATGGACCGAAGTAGTTGGCAATGAATTAGTGCTCAAGTCGCAAGGACCACTAGAAGCGGGCTGGATTTCTGGCGTACAGCAATTTGAAGAGGAGACCTTGCAAGAGGTTTTTGCAGAAGTAGAACGGCAATTTGACGTGGAAGTTAGCTGCAGTCGAAGCACAGCGGAGATGCTCTATACCGGTTTTTTCTCGGATCAAGATCTCGAGGCAGCTCTTGAGGCAGTATGTTGGCCCTTACACTTAAGCTGGACAACCAATGACAAATTAATTACCATCGAAGAGGATTCGATTGAATAAATGAGAATATACCTGCTTTTGGTCATAGCACTGGGCGGTATTTCAAAGGTGAGTGCCCAGCAAGATGATCTCATCAGCCTCCGTGTTGAGCGAGAGGATAATCTCAGTGTGGTATTTGCTGCTTTATCTACCCGCTATGGACTTCAGTTTGGGTACAATCCGGCTTTGCTGGAGGGGCAGTCTGCCACCATTGGTGCTATAGAAGGCACCTTGCCATTTGTGATTCATGCCCTATTGGGTGAGGGCATCGATATTCATATGGTCTCTCCGAAACAAGTTTTGCTTCGGCAAAGGGCTCATGCGCAAGACCAACATGTGCGAAGCCTGGGAGGAGTGATCCTCGACGATCGCACGAAACAACCTGTCGAAGATGTGCTGGTGTACTCGGGAGGTTTTCAAACCGAAACAATAAGTGACCATTCGGGTGCTTTCGAATTGGCATGGGAAGACGACGATTTATCGCAGGTACTCATCTTGCACCGTGTTGGGTACGACGAGATTTTCATCGATTTGTCCGAAAGGTCATCAGGTAGTCTCGATACGCTTTTTATCAGGGAGGCGCCTGTAGCCATGCCGGAAATTGTCGTTCGATCGCGCACTTTGGATCACTCAGATTCCAGTGATCGATCTATATTTAGCACACGACCTATTTTGCAAAACTTTGCAATGAGTGGCAACGACGTGATTCGTGGCTTGCAAAGGCTTCCAGGAGTTGTTGCTCACGATGATGGCACTGCGGCGCTTCAAATAAGAGGCAGCGAGCCGACTGCGGCACTGGTCTTGCTTGATGGCATTCCACTGCATCGCGCAGACCATTTCTACGGCATATTTGGAGCAGTGAATGGTGATCATATTTCTTCGTTCACGCTTTATAAGAACGACTTTCCTCTTGAATATGGCGGCAAGACAGCAGGGGTGTTGAAACTGGAGGGTGCAGATGTGATCGACGAGTGGCATGGAAATATTGACATTAATTTGCTCACTTCATCCTTGCATCTCAAAGCTCCCATTTCTGAAAAAATTGGTCTGGTGGTTAGTGCCCGCACCACCTATCGAAATGCGGCAGAAACTGATTTATACGAAATGCCCATCGTTGCTGATTTAAGAGAAGAGTTGCTTCGGCCACGAAGCCAGGTGCTGCAGACGAGTCCTCAGTTTAACTTCAGTGATCTCAACGCCAAATTGATCTACCAGATGAGTCCGACTCAAAAACTGGATGTGAATTTCTTTCGCAGTCGCGATCGTTTTCAAAATAGTTACGACCTCACTTTTGCCTCTCGCAATGGCACAGTGACCACTAGGAATAATGAAAGGCTCAGAAATCTAGAGTCCTGGAGCAGTGATGGCATGAGTCTCAACTACCTCAATGTCCTCAACGAAAAGTATGTGATCAAGGCCAATGCATACTATTCGGACTATCGAAGCAGTGGAGAGGTCGCTTCCTTTCTGGTGAGGGGCAAGGAGGGAGCAGAAAGGCAACGCCTCGACTTTGCCAACGCCCAGCAGAATAGTCTTGCAAGCTATGGAGGGTTTGCTATGCTGGAGAAAAATGAAAACTCGCAAAAATTGCAAATCGGTCTGACCTTTAATCAGTATGATAATTTGGTTTCGATTGAGGAAGATGAGGTCTTACTCTTGGGCTCGGCCTTGCAAAGCTATACTATCGGTGCATTTTCTGGGTATACCTATGAAAATGATTTGGTCAGCCTTACTCTAGGTACACGAGTCGGCTATTACTCCGGCACTGCCAAGTGGTTTCTGTCGCCCAGGGTAAATGCCTTTTTTCAAGTGGGAGATGGCTTGAAATTGAAAGGGGCATTGGGGTATAATTATCAGTTTGTGCAGGGCTTAGATTATGAAAATAGGTTGGGCCAATCGCTTAATTTGCTCGTGATAAATTCAGAAGCGCGCTATCCATTTTCTCGTTCCATCAATGCCATGCTGGGAGCACAATTCGAGAAGGGATCTTGGACTTTAGATGCAGAATTTTACCAAAAACTTGTCTCTGGTGTGATCGAGTATAGTCTGCTTTTTCCTGGTTTTGACAATGGCATTAAGCCAGCTTCCACAAGAAACTTTGACTTCTTTGTAGGCGAGGGGACCATTCTCGGAGCAGATCTAAATATGACGTACTCAAAGAAACGATACCAGGGGTCTGTCGTCTACACGTTGAGTCGAAATACCAATTCTTTTCCAAGGATCCGTCATGGCCAATCTTTCTTTTCTCGAAACGACCGCCGACACCAGGTGAAGTTTTTGCAGGGGCTATCTCTGGGAGCGGTTCAGATTGGGGTGGAGTACTATTTTACGAGTGGCAGGCCCTATCTGGATCTTGCAGGGGTAAAATTTGGTGAAAGCCGGAGAAACCTCATTCCTCGCAGCAGACTGCCTGACTATCACCGAGTTGATCTTAGTCTGGCGTATCAAACTCGACTCCTTGGTCAGCAAGCCAGACTGAGCCTCTCCGTTTTCAATCTGTTGGATCGCGACAACGTGAAATATTTGCAATACGTCTATTCGGTTCCCGACAATCAGCAAGGGAATGGAGACATCAGAACCCTGGTTGGGACGGAGACAAATCTCTTGCCACGGACGATCAATCTCGGGTTGAAAGTTTCTTTCTAGAGATCCAAAAAAAAAGCCAATGGATTGCGGACAATGAACTGGCAGAATTGCAGACTAGTGGACATTGCATAATAAGGAATAGTATGATTCGGCCGAGACCCTGAGAAGATCCCATTTGCTACTTCAGTGCAGATCGGATAAATTTATGCTGATGAAA
>CAJQNM010000135.1 GCA_905479665.1 uncultured Saprospiraceae bacterium | reverse complement strand
AAGAAATTGGTTTCTAAACCCCTATTGGGTTACTAAAAGTTCATCGAAATGTAACAGGGCACCCAGTGCTACTTGGTACCCACAGAGGTAGTTTTGTCCAAACTTTTACGAATGATGCGCATTGCGATTTGTCTACTTTTCTTTTTCTCCAGCCTGGTTGGATTCTCTCAGGGATCTGTTAGCGGAACATTGTTTGACGAAGGCACTGGCGAGCCATTGATGTTTGCCAATGTGCTGGTCCAGGAATCGGGGAGTGGGATCAGCACGGACCTCGATGGAAAATATCAATTGCAACTCGAGCCCGGTGTATACACGCTGGTATTTAGCTACATCGGCTACCAAGACAAAATAATCAGTGAGGTGGAGGTTGCCAAGGATGATTTGCTGATACTGGATGTCACCCTTTCAGATGATGCGGTTGATTTAAATCTTGACGTTGTCGTAACTGCAAAGACGATCGAGCGCACGGAAAATAGTTTATTACTTCTACGCAAGAAGGCTGATCAAATTCAGGATGGCATTTCGTCACAAGAAATGTCGCGCTATGGCGTAGGGGATGCAGCTGGAGCACTAAAGAAGGTAACGGGCACGACCATCAGCGGTGGCAAGTATGTATACATTCGAGGTTTGGGAGACCGCTACTCACAATCGATGCTCAATGGATTGGTATTGCCGAGTGCAGATCCATATCGCAATGCGGCACAGTTGGATCTTGTGCCGACCAATTTACTTGATAATATCATTACCTCGAAAACTTTTACGCCAGACCTGCCGGGCACATTTACTGGCGGCAACGTCAATCTCAAAACAAAATCATTTCCGGAGCGATTCTCCCTGTCGGTATCGGTATCCGCTGGCTACAACAGTCAGAATAATTTAATCTCGGATTTTCTCACCTATCGTGGTGGAAAGAATGATTACTTGGGGTACGATGATGGTGGGAGAAATCGACCAGCCATTATTTCTGATCCGCGAGTCGCAGAACTGGGCATCTTAAATCAGTCGCTCTTTCCCAGACCACGCGATGGCGAAGAAGGGGCTACCGAAATCGCGCAGCTTACGGATCAGGTGATTAGAAACTCGAATAATAATTTTACTGCTGAAAATTCTCAGGCTCCACTTGACCATGGTGTCTCATTGGCCTTTGGCAATCAATATGCCGTAGGTGAAGATGCCATCGGCCTGATCTTAAGTGGTAGTTTTAAACAGTCATACAGCCACCTTGGTGGATTTACCAGGGCAAACTGGTTGCTGGATGATTTGTCAACCGGAGAATTATTTAACCAAGGTAATTTTAAAGAAACATCAAGTGTGCAGACTCCATCGCTAAGTGGCCTTGCTGGGGTTTCTTACCGGGTAGGTAAAAACAATACCATCACGGCCAATGTAATTTATAGCCACCAGGCAGAGAAGAGAGGTCGTTACATAGAAGGAGAACGTCCTGATAATTTAATTAGTCCGCGCATATTGAAAGGACACTCTTTGGTTTTTATCGAGCGTGAGATGATTAATTATCAATTGGGTGGTGAGCATGTGTTTCCAGATCTCAATGATGTACGCCTGGTATGGAAAGCCAGTCGCGCAGATATAAACCAAATCGAACCAGACACACGGTTTTTTGAATTTGTACATAATGTTGATGCAGACAATTATAATATTCCAGCATCCGACGTGCAGTTGCCTTTTCACTTCTTCAGAGATCTGAATGATGCAAAGACTGATTTAAAGCTCGATTTGACTATTCCGCTTGCCAACAAGAAGCATAAAATAAAAATGGGTGGTTTGTATAGTGCCAAGGACCGGGTCTTTAATGAGTACCGCTATCAAATCACCCGCGAGTCGCCTTATTTTCTGCAGGGCGAACTCCATGCTGCTAAATCGTTTGCAGATGCAGGTGGAGATCCAGATGTGTACCTGGCCGAAGACAATATCGGCATCGTAAAAACCATTGAAGATGACCGCCGACCAGAACCTCGCTACATTATTGGAAATAGGCTTTTTGACGTGACCATACCCCGCAACTCTTATTTGGGCAATGAGAATCTTTTTGCCGGGTATGGCATGATCAAGTTGGCTCTGAGTGAACGGCTCAAATTTGTCGGCGGGGCCCGCTATGAGAAAACAGATATTTCGGTAGAAAGTCAGGATACCTTCTTGTCTGAGGAAGATCGTTTTGGTGCGATCGATGTGAATGATCTTTTACCATCAGCCAATCTGATTTTTTCGCTCAATGAAAACATGAACCTACGGGCTTCTTTTTCGCGCACGCTCGCCAGGCCTAATTTGCGCGAGATTGCCAATTTCAGCTCCTTCGATCCATTGACCAAGTCAACCATTTCTGGCAACCCGCAATTGGATCGGACCAATATTTCGAATTACGATTTACGCTGGGAGTGGTTTTTGAGTCCTGGCGAATTAATTAGTGTGAGTGGATACTATAAGGATTTTACCAATCCCATCACCGTATTTTATTTGCGATCACCAAATCCGACATTGCAATTTACCAACGTAGCCTCTGCAAAGCTTTATGGCATTGAGATAGAGGTTCGTAAGAATTTGGGCTTTGTCTCATCGACGCTGAATAATTTTAGTTTAAATACGAACGTATCATTGATCGAAGCCAGTACCGATGTGCGAGAAGCGTCGAGTACCACCACCCGCTCCGAGCGCCCTTTCGAAGGACAAGCACCTGTCGTATTTAATGGTGCATTGGTATATGGATCTTCAAAGAGAGATCTGGAAGCTACCCTGTCGCTGAATTATATCGGTGATCGACTGAAGTTATTCGGCCGCGACAACACACCAGATGTTTTTGATCGAGGCAGGACACAGCTTGATTTTGCGATTTCAAAGACCTGGAATGATTTTGCAGCCCGCATTACCGCCGGCAATCTGCTCAACGCTGCTTATGTATTGTCTTCTGAATATGAGGGTCAGGAATACATTTATGAGTCTTTCCGGAGAGGTACAAACTTCGGAATCAATCTATCGTATACGCTGCGCTAAACTGGCAAAACCAGTGCGGAATAGATCCGCGACTATATCACATTACAGTTTCCATTTCCTATCTTTCAGTTAGTCCAATAGACATAACTATGATGAGTTTTCAGATCGGAGCATTTCCACATTCGAAAAGATGCACTACAAGCACGTTCTATATTGCTTTTCTTGCGGCACTTCTTTTCGCTAGCGATCATTTAGATGCACAAACAGATCGGCCTCCCAACGTCATCTATATTTTGGCAGATGATCTAGGTTATGCTGATTTGAGTTGCTATGGACAGACCCATTTCAATACGCCCAATATAGACCGTCTGGCAACAAGTGGGATGCGATTTACTCAACACTATTCAGGCAGCACTGTTTGTGCGCCCTCGCGCTCTTCTTTGATGACGGGGCTGCATACGGGGCACACTTTCATACGTGGCAATAAATCTGTGAAGCCCGAAGGCCAGTACCCGATACCTGCAGAAATTCATACGATGGCAGAAGCGATGCAAAATGCCGGCTACGTCACAGGGGCTTTCGGTAAATGGGGTCTTGGTCCCCCCAGCTCTGAGGGAGATCCGATCAACCAAGGTTTTGATCGGTTTTTTGGGTACAACTGCCAATCATTGGCCCACCACTATTATCCCCGCCACTTGTGGTCTGATAAAGACAGTATTGCGATGCCGGAAAATGCAGGTCAAGCCAAAGGACGATATGCACCAGCTCTTATACAGCAAGAAGCCCTGACATTTATTGATGATCATCAGGAGGAGCCATTCTTTCTATTTATGCCCAACGTTATTCCACATGCTGAATTAATTGCTCCGGAATATTACATGGAAAAATACCGGGGTAAATATTTGCCGGAAAATAAGTACGAGGGCAATGATGATGGCCCGAAGTATAGATTGGGACCCTATGAGTCGCAAGAAGAATCTCATGCTGCATTCGCGGCGATGATCAACGTACTAGACGATCAGGTGGGTGAAATAATTGATAAAGTGGAGGCCCTAGGACTGACTGAAAACACACTGATTATTTTCACTTCTGACAATGGACCTCATCTCGAGGGTGGAGCAGACCCCGATTACTTTGACAGCAATGGTCCGCTGAAGGGGTATAAACGTGACCTCTACGAAGGAGGTATTCGCGTGCCCATGCTTGCATCCTGGCCAGGTAAAATTACTCCGGGTAGTGAGAGCGACCATGTTTCTGCCTTTTGGGATGTTTTCCCCACAATGGCCGAGCTGGCTGGATTTAGCAGGCCAAACAGGTGCGATGGGATCTCATTTTTGCCCAGCCTTCTGGGTGCCGCCGATCAAGAGGAACACCAGTATTTATATTGGGAATTTCATGAGAAGGGTGGGCGCCAGGCGATTCGCCAAGGAAACTGGAAAGGGGTGCGTTACAACGTTTTTAAAGAACCCGATGGCCCACTAGAGCTCTACGATCTGGAAAATGACATCGGAGAGGAGCATGATTTGAGCAAGGATCATCCTGAAGTGGTTGCTGAGCTGGAGAAATTATTGAGTGCTGCCAGAACCCCATCGGAGGTTTTTCGATTTGGGGATCAATAAAAGTGTTCAAAGTCCTACTATTGATTTTTATGCCTGGGTAGGCAGGCGCGGGAGGACTTCCCGCAGCTTCCCACCGTTTCGCTATGCTTCAGGAGGGACCTTGCTTTCCTCGTGCGGGACCTTGCTTCTCGCCCTCCGTTCCGCTGCGCTACAGGAGGGACCTTGCTTTTTCTTGTGACCCTACCTCGCCGGTAGGCAGGCGCGGGATGACTTCCCGCAGCTTCCCACCGTTTTGCTATGCTTCAGGAGGGACTTTGCGTTCCTCGTGCGGGACCTTGCTTCTTGCCCTCCCGCTACAAAAAAAAGAGCGCCTAAGAGGCACTCTTTTTTTGTGACCGCGGGAGGATCATAAATTCTACAGAGTGAGACTTCCAAAGTCCTAATTAGTCCCTACTTGTCAATGCATCTCTCAGAAAGGTGGACAAAAATCAACTTTCGAGGACTTCCATGTGCTATAGTGTTTGACAATTGTTTGACAGCATAAACTACGCACAATGACGACAGTACAAACAGTATTCCTTCACAGG
>CAJQNM010000134.1 GCA_905479665.1 uncultured Saprospiraceae bacterium | reverse complement strand
GAGCTCGTGAACTTTCACCAAATTTAACTTCTTTTGCAGACATGTTTTTTCGTCCTTTAAAATATTCTATGTTCTATGTGTTATGCAGTCGTTTATTCGACTACAGCCATAATGTCATCTTCGCGCATGACGAGAAGCTCTTCGCCATCGATCTTGACCTCGGTGCCGGAATACTTTCCGAACAGCACTTTGTCGCCCGCTTTGACATCAAGCGGCCTGACATCGCCATTTTCACTGATCTTGCCGTTGCCGACAGAGATCACCATGCCTTCCATCGGTTTCTCGGTTGCGGAATCAGGCAGGACAATACCACCGGCTGTTGTGCGTTCTTCGTCTAGTCTGCGTACGACTACACGGTCATGAAGTGGACGAATACTCATCGTTTTTAAATCTCCAGTTTTTAAACAATTATTAAAATAGAAAAGATAGCTTGGGTGCTTTTTTAGCACTCTACTGTGTTGAGTGCTAATAATAACCATGCGCCGAAGCATGTCAAGTTGCTAGACAAATAAGGGCATACGGATGGAATTCAAGGAAACTAGAGAGAAATTATCAATGTTCAGTTTTCGGCCACCATTAAATGACAGGATATCATTGGCTGATGAGCGCTAATCTACTTATCGATACGGCGGTATTCACCTTCGATCGTTGTTGCCTCTATGGTCGGGTCATGGCCAGGGGTATTCTGCGCAGACGGATCAGTTACATTCGGGACGATGAAAAAGTGTTTCACCGCGTTTAATGCTAACCAGCGGCGCAATGGCGGAATGAGCATCAAAAAGCCGAGTGCGTCAGTGATGAATCCCGGCAGTAAAAGAAAAATACCACTGATGAGCAGAAACAACCCTTCAATCATTTCCATTGCCGGGATTTCCCCGCGAGAAGCTGCCTGATTCAACCTTGAATAGACGCCAATTCCCTGCAATCGTACCAGGCTGGCACCAATAATGGCCGTGGTGATTATTGCAAGCACGGTCCATCCGGCGCCGATTACCGAGCCAATATCAATCATCAGCCAGATTTCAGCAATAGGAGCAAGGATGAATAGCAGGAGAACCAGGGGAAAGCCTCTCATCTGTAAAGTCCCTGCCACAAGCTGTCGATATGGCGGATGATCAGTGATATGTGATCTGTCAAGCGGTGCTCTCCATCAGGTATCGCCTCGTAAATGAGTTCAGGTATCCGAGCGCGATGAATAAATTTATCTGTATTCGCAATTGGTATAATGGGGTCATTTTCACCATGTACAATATGAACAGGGATATCAAGCTCGATTTGCGTATCTAATACATCATACTGCTCTGCGTCTTTGATAATGTCATATCTCAGCGAGTAGGGTTCATTGCCGTAGGCATCAGGAAAGGCCATATAGGTTTCAGCCTGCCAGTGTTTCAGTACAGGCTCGGGTAAATTTGCCAGGTTGTTCTGTACAAAGTTGAACGCGGGTGCAATTAGCATCATGCCGGATACGCGCTGCTTTCGCCGCAGGGCAGCCAGCAGGCTGATCCATCCACCCATGCTGGAGCCGTGCAGGATGAATGGCCGGTCGACGATTGAATCCATCACGAGTAATAAATCATCGAGACCTGATGAAATAATCTGATCTTGCAAATCACCGTCTGACTGACCATGGCCGCGTAAGTCGAAGCGTAACCATGAACGATCCATTGTTATGGCGTGTCTGGCAATTTCCAATGCTTTCTCACCGTTGCAGTGAGAACGAAATCCGTGCAGGTAGATGCCTATAGGACCCTTGCCGGTGTTATGAAAGCAGCCGCGCAGCTGCTCTCCATTCACCGTTTGCAGGGTTAATATTTGTTCGCCGGGTAAAATGACGGGCTCTATGTATTCAGTATTGATGTCGCTGTACACGTGTAAAATTTATCCATTTAAAATCTAAATACCTCGACAGAGCTTGCATATCAGTGCCCATAGGGTAAGAATATGGGGCTATAAGGCGTAATAAATTTAAGTCTTTTAAGTATGCGCCATGATAATGCATGTGCATCCGGAATAGTATGCGGCAGCACCAGAAGGACATGGTGAATAGCTCGGGAGGCAAGTGCAAATATAACCAGGAGCCAAGTAATGAAAAAAATACTATCTGTAGTAGTACTATCCGCATGTGCACTGTTTACCGGTCTTGCTCAGGCAGAATACGTTATCAAATTTTCCCATGTTGTGACACCAACCACACCCAAGGGCAAGGCTGCGCAATATTTTGCAGACCAGGTCAATGAAAAAATGGCTGGCAAAGTCAGGGTCGAAGTCTTTCCTAACTCCCAGTTATATAACGACAACAAAGTTATGGAAGCGATGCGCCTGGCAAGTGGCAATACCGGACTGATGGCCGCTCCCAGCTTGTCAAAATTTGTTAAGTTCTCAAAGAAATTACAGGTATTTGATATCCCTTTCCTGTTTAATGACATCAACGATGTGCACAAGCTTGTCGATTCACCGGTTGTTGATGAAATGATCGCACCACTGGAAAAAAAGGGCATCAAAGCACTGGGCTTCTGGGACAATGGTCTGAAAGTTTTCTCAATCAATGGGGATAAACCTCTCCTCGTCACCCCCCAGGATTTCAATGGAAAAAAATTCCGTATCCAGAGTTCCGAAGTGCACGAGGCGATGATTAAAGCGCTTGGCGGCACACCACAGAAACTGCCTTTCAAGGAAGTCTACACTGCCCTGGGTCAGGGTGTGGTAGATGGCCAGGAAAATGCCTGGTCGAATATTTATTCGAAAAAATTCTACGAGGTACAGAGCTACATTACTGTTTCTAATCATTCGTATCTTGGCTACCTGCTGGTAGTTAGCTCCGAGTTCTGGAACAGCCTGCCCGACGATATACGTACCGAGCTTAGTGCCATAATCAAGGATGCAACGATGAAAGGACGCGTCTTTGCAGCAGAAGCAGATAGTGGAGATCGCCAGAAAATCGAAGAAGATAAATATGCCAAGGTCGTCGATATGACACCTGAGCAGCGTGCTTCATTTCGCGCGGCTACTTCCAAGGTTGAAGATCAGTTCCGTGACCAGATCGGTGCCGACCTGCTTAAAAAGGTCCACGCCACTATAGGCCACTAGCCATCATAATTACGGGCCTGCGTACGCAGGCCCGTAAT
>CAJQNM010000133.1 GCA_905479665.1 uncultured Saprospiraceae bacterium | reverse complement strand
ATTAAATGTGTAACCTGTCTTGTTTCTGGATAATATCTTCTAAATATAAATTCTCCGGAGTTCACTTCTTCCAGGGTAAAATTGAATCCTGAAGCAATCAGTTTTGATCCAGGATCCAGAAGGTCAATATACTTTTTCTTGAACTTGGGTTAGCCCACGCAGATTCCCGCCATCGATATGAAACCTACTAGTAACAGAATTTTCCGAATCATCATTTTACTAGTCCAAAATCGACTGTAACATTCATAAACGAATAAAACCATGGTACTACACGTTACCGCCAGAATGTTACACGATATACCACTTCCAATTACAGGGATGGACTAGATAGTCCAAAGCGCCAAGAAAATAAGATGGCTTCAACATTGCGTCATATCTACATCAAGTGCTCCTTAAAGAAGTCTACCGTGCGTTGCCAGGCGATGGCCGCTTGCTCCGGATTGAAGCGCGGAGTGGTGTCGTTGTGAAAACCATGGTTGCAGCCGGGATAGATATGCGCCTCGTACGGCTTGTCATTGGCTTTGAGGGCCTCTTCGTAGGCTGGCCATCCGGCATTGACGCGCTCATCGTTTTCGGCATATTGGAGTAGGAGGGGAGCCTGAATATTGGGGACATCCTCGATAGGAGCCTGGCCTCCGTAGAATGGAACAGAGGCGGCAAGATCCGGGCAGTTGGCGGCCATCAGGTTGGAGATGGAGCCACCAAAGCAGAAACCAACCACACCCACTTTACCAGTGCATTCTGGATGGGTCTTTAAATGATCAAAGGCAGCAATGAAGTCCTCAAGCATCTCGGTACGATCACGCTCGCGTTGCATGGTGCGACCATCGTCGTCATTGCCGGGATAGCCACCTAGAGGAGTTAGCGCATCGGGCGATAGTGAGATGAAGCCCGCCAGTGCTGCCCTTCTTCCTACATCGGCAATGTGCGGGTTTAGTCCGCGGTTTTCGTGCACCACGATGATGCCCGGCAATTTACCTTCGGCACCTTTGGGCCGCGATAGCTGCCCGTCGATACTCCCTCCTCCCAGCGCAGAGGTATACATAATGGTCTCCGTAAGCAGTCTGGGATCATCTGCCGCAATCTGAATCTGGTCCTGATAGTTGGGCATCAGGTACTTCATCAGCATCGGGACGGTGAGACCTCCAATGGCATACATGCCCAGCTTATCGGCAAACTGACGGCGATCAATCTTGTTGTGTGCATACTGGTCGTAGAGATCAAAGACCTCGGGGTTTACATCTAATTTCTTCATGGTGATATAAGATAAGACACTTTTATCGGGTAACGAAACGGAAGTGCTGAAAATCGTATTCACGATCACGAAGGAAATCGAAAGTTCAGAGACCAAGAGTTCTTTACGGAGAGGTACCGGATCACAATCACCGTAACTATGGAGCCGACGATAGCTACATTCTCATTCTCAATATATTGAAGCAGCACTAAATACACCACACCACCAATGAGGCAAGCGGAGGCATATATTTCCTTTCTAAATATTAGGGGAATTTCATTTGTCAAAACATCCCTCAAGACGCCTCCAAAGCAGGCAGAGATCACACCCATCAAGAGGCAGATCTCGATATTCAATCCATACGATAGGGAGACATCAATACCCAGTACGGTAAAAAGACCAATACCTATGGTGTCAAAAAGAAACATACTGCGCCTCAGGCCCAAGATCCGGGCCCGAAATAAATAGGCAACAATGTATCCACCTAGGATCGCTATGAAATAATTTCGATCATTCAACCATCCCACTGGCGTTCTCCCGATCAACAAATCTCTTATTGTGCCTCCTCCAATGGCAGTAACAAACCCGATCACTAAAGTGCCCACCAAATCAAATTTCTTGTGAATGGCAGTAATCACGCCGGAAATAGAAAACACCAAGGTTCCGAATAAATCAACAAAATAAATCCAACTCACTTTTAATAGATTAGTTCAGCTCCTTTTTTTTCAAAAGCGAAAGAAGACGACACCTAAGAAGAAATAAGCAGATCAGGACAACCGCCCCAAAATCAGCTCTGCAAATTGCAGTTTTCCAATCCAATAGTTCGGACCGATTTCTGAGGAGTAATACCTATCGGTCCTTGTCTTCCTCCTTCTGATCTCTCACCATCTGTTTTACATCTTCCCGCAGCTGTCTAGCGTCATAAATAATCCCGTCTTTAATGGTGTACTTCACGCCTCCTACTTTTTCTAGTTTTCCCGACTCGTCATTTAATCGCAGGAAACCGGTACCGTAAAGTACTTTCAGATTCTCTACAGGATTTTCCTCCAGAATGACGATGTCGGCCAATAGCCCAGGTCGCAATACACCAAACTCGATCGGTTCGCCCTTTGGTTCAAAGATCGCTTCTGCAGCATGTTTGGTTGCCCCCCGGATTACTTCCAACGGATGAAACCCCGCCTCTTGCAGCAACTCCATTTCTTCGATGTAGCCAAAGCCCCAAAGGTTGTAGATAAAAGAGGCATCATCGCTGACCGTCACTCTCCCTCCCTTATTTTTGTAATCATTCAGGAATGACATCCAAACGCGGTAGAAGTTCTTCCAAGCCACTTCATCCCAGGTGGTCCAATTAAAGAAATAAGAACCGTGCGAGGTCCTGCTGGGATAATAAAATTGGTGCAAGGAAGGGAGAGTATATTCTTCATGCCAGACCGCACTCCGCTCTCTCATCACATCCCTTCCCGCCAAGTAGGCCGTCATGGTCGGATCCATGATGAAGTCAAGTGCTAAGAACTCATCAATCAGAGCATTCCATTCCGGACTCCCTTTCTCATGAATTCGATTCCAGTTGTACGCTACTTGGCTGAAACGATCTTGCTCATCATTGTAATTGAAATCAACCGGCCAGTGCTGGATATCCTCATCTTTATAGAGTGCTTCGAAAAGCCCGTAGTAGTGGGTCATGTTATCTAGTCCCATCCGAGCTAGATCGAGGGCATTGGTCTCGCCCACCATCGTCTGCGCGATATGGGCGACAGATCCCATCTTGTGCTTGTGTGCTTCATCAATAGCCGCCTGGAGCGTAGCCGGATCGTGGCTGAAGAATTTCAATCCTTCCACTCCCTTCTCTGCTGCCCATTGCACCCACTTTCGTGCCTTCTCCGGTGTATACACCACTCCTCCGTCCCACTCCTCTCCGGAGCCCAATGTGTGATATGCAACCATCCTGGGAGCGACGATCTCGTTGTTTGCGCTGCGGGCCTTTTCCTTTTGGGTCCAATCTACATTGGCAATGGGTACACCGCGTATGGTCGTGACTCCGTGACCCATCCACAATTTGTATGGGTAGGTGGCATTGGGTGACTTTCTTGCCCCGCCTACAT
>CAJQNM010000132.1 GCA_905479665.1 uncultured Saprospiraceae bacterium | reverse complement strand
AGTTCTTTTTAACCTTCGGTGCTGACACCAGCTTCGCAGCAAGGGACTAGGCACCGAGCTGCTTCTTGGCCGACGAGCATATAAATGAACCTACACTTTTCCAGTGGTCAGTCTACTAGAGCTTCAATATTTGCCGTGGAGAACTGTTGTTGGTTGCCTACTCTCAATTGGTATAGCCCAGCTGGTAAGGCCTTTACATCCAGCTCAGTGATCTGGACACGGCGCTCGAGCTTGCCAGTGAGGAGTTGCGCTCCCAATACGTTGTAAAGTGCATATTCATACTCTTTATCAGTCCTGTTTTCAATAAAAATTGCTTCCTGGACCGGATTGGGAAATACCTCTATATTATCCCAGAGTGCGGGCGTATGCGTTGCGGTACTCTCGCAGCCTTCCGCAAAATCCTCACGAATGACTGTGAACGGATTAGAAAGGTGATGGCACCCAGCCAGATCATTTACATTTTCGCCTTCGACCAACCCATTGATGTCTCCCTCATAACGTAAGTGCCAGATTTGACAAGTGCCAGGACCCGCTCCGTCTAGGTCGATGGGCTGTGCAAGAGGCAGTGACAAAATCAGACCGAACGTATCGGTTACAATCCAGGCCGCGTTGGTCCCCGTTGTATCGCTTTGTTGCATCACAAAGGCATCACTTATGTCATCGCCGGCACAAATAGTGGTTTGAGAAATACTGTCCCTGATGAGCAGCGAGCCCCCATTGGGACCTCGATTCACCTGTATGGGATTCGAAATACCGTAACATCCGATCAGGCTGTCCAGATGCGATCCAGGTGGCAGGATCGGTCGATCATTATTCTGGTGGGCGATGTGCCACACAAGGCAACTGCCAGGACCCGCCCGATCAAAATCAAACGGTGGTCCCACGGATACGACTATCACAATACTATCAAATGTGGTGAAGAGCCAGGTAGAGGCATCTCCTCCTTGACCAGAGAGGATCACATCAAAAGGATCTGGATTGTCGTCTCCTGCACAGATATTTACCACCTCCAGGCTATCGGTCGTAAGCAAGTTACCTGCCAGTGAGCCCACCCGCACTACGGTGATGGCATTTGACAAATCAAAACAACCCCCGCTGAGTTCAAAAACATTGAGTCCTGCAGCAAGTGAGTCGATGCCGTCGTCATAGCTGATATGCCAGATGAAACAGGTGCCGGTAGGCACTCCTTCGAAATCAAAAATACGTGTAGTTTGTACCGCCAGAAGAGTGCCATCCGTATCTGTGACAATGTATGCGGAATTGCTTCCAGTCGCATCAGTCAAGACCACTGTAACATCATCGGCAAGGCCATCGTTGGTGCAGAAAGAGACCGTAGTGAGGCTATCTGCAGTGACAATGGAGCCTCCTTCAGAAACCTCACTTCCCGAATTTCTCAACACAATAATGGGATTTGAAAAATCACCACAGGATGTTACTATGCTATCAAGGCGACCTCCCACCTCAAGTCCAGTCGCCTCACCATTGTAACTAAAAGAGCGGATCTGCCATTCAGCTGCTCCTGCTCCCTCCAGATCAAATGGAGGCGCAAATGGGAGATCCAGGATCATACCGTTGGTATCGGAAATAATCCACACTTGATTCTCACCATCCTGATCATCAAGACTTATATCTATCGTATCTACTAGCCCTTCTCCGATGCAGATGGAAATGCGATCCGAACCATCTTCTGTTGCGATAGTGCCTCCGTTTGCCCCTTCGCGCACGATGGTCAATCCATTGGATAATTCAAAGCATCCAGCCACATCTCGAAAGCGGCTTCCGATCTGAAGGCTATCGATTCGTCCGATCGTGCTCATATTGAAGACCAGGCAGGTACCCGTAGGTGCTCCTTCCAAATCAATAGGCAAGCCATCTGGCAGCCCAAGTATCATGCTGTCGGTATCGGTAATCACCCAGCGAAAATCCTCCCCTGCTTCACCTTGTAGTACGATGTCAAAAGGATCGGCAATGCCATCTCCGGAGCAAATATTCTTCTCTGCAGTGTCATCCGCAAAGCGGATTTCGCCTCCCACACTAAGGCAGGGATCGACTGGCTCACAGAGACTCGGCTCTGCAGCTGCCCAATTTATAGCTGAGTTGCCGTTGCGATCATGTTGAAGAGACTGTCCCTGAGCGAAGCCCGGAGCACGCTCTCCTGCCTCCCAATGCCCCGCCGCTGCAGCGGTATCTTCGATGGTGTTGCCAGCCCGGTTGCCCCAAATAACATAGTCGACCAGCGCATCGGCATTGCCAAAACTATTGGTCGAAAATAAGGCAAGCTCCCCCGAAGTGCGAGCATAAAAGGTTGGAGTGTTTACAACAATTACTTCTTTGGAGGCGAGCATCAGCGAACCGCAATCTGATTCCAGAGCACCTAAGCGTAAATCGAATGGTGTGTTGTAGAGATACCAATCGGTCACATCGATCTCATTGGCATTGAGGTTTAGCAACTCAATCTTGCCATTATCTCCGATTTCATGAATCACAACCTGAGCATGCCCTTGCAAGCAGTAGATCAGGAGTATAAGCAGTATTCCGGTTTGTAGTAATTTTTTCATCTCAAATTCCATCTACTTCTGAAAGATAAGCTAGTCAATAATTTTTGCAACGCTAAGCGAAGATAGTAACTCCATTACGATTGCACGAGAATCAAAAGTGCGCCCATGGCTGTGAGCACCAAAATGATCTTGCGAAAGAGGTCATTATTAATCCACTTCACTAACTGAATCCCTCCGACAAATCCTATAAACAAGGCTGGCGCCAAGAGTAAATTCAGCTGTAGAGTATCGCTTGTGATGGTGCCCCAATAAAAAATATGAAAGGGAAATTTAAAGAGATTAACCATAAAATATAAAAAAGCCAATGTCCCAATGAAGTCATTCTTTTTGACCCGCATGCTCAGCATATAGATGTTCGTAAACGCTCCAGCCAAATTACCCAGCATGGTGGCTACACCTGCAAGAAAACCCATGGATCCCGCAAACCATAATTTATCTGGCACATAAGCCGACTTCATGCGCTCTTGAAAAAACAAAATAACCACACTGAAAAGGATGATTATTGCCATACCGGACCGGAAAAGATCTTCTGGCATTTCTTTTCCAAGCCAAACTCCAAAAAGCACTCCCAGGATCACCCATGGCAGTAGTTTAAAGAGGTATCCCCAATGAATATGTCGGCGATAGTATAATACAGCGAGGACATCTCCCATCATCAAGATGGGCAACACTATTCCTGTAGATAGTTTGCTCCCAAAAATCAGCGCCATGATGATAATCCCAATGACACCCAGCCCTTTAAGTCCAGACTTGGTCACCCCAAAGATGAATGCCGCTAAAAATGCCCCTGCGATATGCCAAAGAGAAAAATCTTGCAGGTAGGGGTTATCACTAAAACCCATGCACTTTAATATTTTCCAACCACTGCTCTGGAATGTTGGCCTTAGTCAAATTTTGGTAATCGTACGCAATAATCGTCTGTCGTGAAATGGCCGAAAGCCGACCGGCCTTTTGACTAAATACACGACCCTCTACGATGATGCGATCTTCCTTTATTTCAGCAGTCTTCATACCAAGTAGTGCTGTGTCAGGATACGTAATTGGAAAAATATATTTACAATCTTGCCAACCCAAGATCGGCCCAACCTGGTCAAAGTCCATTTCTTGTTCCCCGCTAATGGCCTTCATATACTCGATCCGGCAAGACTCAAACCAGCGCAGATAAATAATATTATTCACGTGGCGGGCAGCATCCATATCACCCCATTGTACGGGCAAAATTAATTGAACCTTATAGTCTTCAAATTTTTCCACAACATCAATTTTTAAACAATGTCAAATCTTCGCTGCCAGCTCACTGGCCTCAGCAATCGCACGTTTTGCATCCAGCTCGACTGAATCTTTCGCTCCTCCGATGATGTGCACCGACTGTCCGTGCTCCTGAAGCTCAAGGAATAAATCCTGAAGTTTTTCCTGCCCGGCACAGATGACCACATGATCGACAGACAGCAATTGAGGCTCATCTCCCTGGCGAATGTGCAAGCCCT
>CAJQNM010000131.1 GCA_905479665.1 uncultured Saprospiraceae bacterium | reverse complement strand
CGTGTTATTGATGGCCAATTGGATGGTTCACACATGCTGGCCGGACAACCTATTGCCGCTGGAGCTGGATTTGGTCGTCAAGCCGAGCTGATTACACCATTTTCAATGGACCTCAATGGCAATGGTATTACCGTGTCCAACGATATCTGGGCCAAGATGAAATCCAATGTGCCCAAGGGAGATGATGGTAAGCCAATGCACCCGATCAAAGCAGATGCCCTGCTACCCGTGGTCCAAGAATACAAGGCTTCCGGAAAAACCTTCAAAATGGGCATGGTCTTTCCAGTATCAACCCACAATTATGAAATCCGCTATTGGTTAGCAGCTGCGGGCATACATCCAGGTATGTATACGGCTGACAACATTCAGGGCCAGATAGATGCCGATGTACTACTCTCTGTCACTCCTCCACCACAAATGCCCGCAACCCTTGAAGCAGGAACTATCTTCGGGTATTGTGTAGGTGAGCCTTGGAATCAACAGGCAGTCTTTAAAGGTATAGGAGTTCCCGTAACGACCAACTATGATATATGGAAAAACAATCCCGAAAAAGTGTTTGTCCTGCGCAAGGATTTTGCCACCAAATATCCCAATACCACGAAAGCCATCACAAAGGCTCTTATCCGAGCAGCGAAGTGGTTGGATACTCCCGGTAATCGTCCACAGGCAGTGGGTATCTTATCCTTGCCGGACTACGTTGGAGCGGATTCTATCGTCATCGCGAATTCAATGACTGGGACTTTTGAGTTTGAAAAAGGTGACAAGCGCCAAATGCCAGATTTCAATGTTTTTTATCGATACCATGCCACTTTTCCTTTCTATTCAGACGGAGTCTGGTTTCTGACCCAGATGAGAAGATGGGGTCAAATTACCGAGACAAAACCAGCTGGTTGGTACGACGAAAAGATTCGTGAAATATATCGTCCGGATTTGTGGAATTCGGCTGCCCAAGAATTGCTTGAGGAGGGAAAGATAGATCCGGCAGACATACCTGAGACTGATGGTTATAAGCCAGCCACAACGGACTTCATCGATGGTAAAACATATGATGGTAAGGATCCCATCAGCTACATCAATAGCTTCGTCATTGGCAATAAGGAAGAAGCCAATTAATACAAAAAAGAACGTAAATACGATGAGTGATTTCACTATTTCTGTAGATAAAAAACCCTTTGCTCTATTCGACCGAGTAAAGTCTCTACGGATCGCACCTCCACCCCGGAAAAAACTGTTGGATTTGTTCAAGAACCTGGCCATTTCGTTGCTGTCCATGTTGGTATTCCTCCTCGTCTGGCAATTGGGCTCGTCCTACCTATTTAATATGGAAGCCTCCAGCAAAATTGAAAAAGCACGAATCGATCAGGGCGATGCAGCTGCTGCCGAGTTGCAAATGTGTATTAACTCAGGCAACACCAGCTGTCAACCGAATACCCTGCCCTCCCCAGCTCAGGTCTGGTCGGCAGGCGGGGTGTTATGGTCAGACCATGTAATGATTGCTCGTAAAAAGGTCGAGTTTAAGCAAAAAGTGGCTGAGACCAATCAACAGCGTAGGGCAGAGGGACTCACACCCATTAGGTACACGGGCAGGCCTTCATTCGTTGATCAAATATTCACGAGTATTAAGACAGTTTTGGTTGGCTTTTTGATTTCTCTTCTGATTGCGATACCGGTAGGAACTGTAATTGGTTTAAATCAAACATTGCGTACTTCCGTCAACTGGTTAATACAGATTTTTAAGCCAGTTTCGCCGGTAGTGTGGTTGCTCTTGGTTTTTATGATTGTGAAAACGGTCACACTTAACTCAGGCCTAGACACCTCTTTCATTATATCTAGTATAAGTGTTGGTCTTTGTGCCATGTGGGCTACACTGGTCAACACAAGCTTGGGAGTGTCATCGGTCAACGAAGATTACCTTAATGTAGCAAAGGTGCTCAAGCTCGGAGTATTCAAAAAGATTTATAGAGTCATTTTGCCGTCGGCTATTCCACTCATTTTTACCGGAATGCGAATTACAGTGTCAGTAGCCTGGATGGTGCTCATTGCTATTGAACTTCTGGCACAGAGTCCGGGATTGGGTTCATTCGTATGGGAGGAATTTCAAAATGGTGCAAATGACTCCAATGCCAAAATTATAGTGGCCATGTTCGTGATTGGTATTATCGGATTTTTGCTTGACCGAATCATGTATTGGATACAACAGTCCGTGAGTTTTGAAAAAGCAATGGCCTAAACAATAAAAGGGAGTTATGCAAGAAAAAATACCAATTGCTGAATTTCGGAATGTAAGCGTATGGTTCGACCAGGGGAACTCACGCATTGAAGTTCTTAAGGAAATAAATCTAAAAATTTATGAGGGCGAATTTCTTGCCATTGTCGGATTTACCGGATCCGGAAAAACGACTCTTGTCAGCTTACTAACCGGCTTACTTAAGCCAAGCAAGGGTGAAGTTCTGTACAGGGGCAAGATTGTGGAAGGACCAGACCTTGAGCGCGGGGTCATTTTCCAGAATTATTCTCTCCTGCCCTGGCTAAACGTCTACGAAAATGTTGCTCTCGCCGTCAACGTCGTCTATCCCGATTGGGATAGGAAACGGAGAGATGCACAGATCCGCAAGTTTGTCGATATGGTCAACCTTACTCCTGCCTTGCTTAAGAAGCCAAATGAATTATCTGGAGGCATGCGTCAAAGGGTGGCGGTGGCTAGGGTTCTGGCTACTGATCCAGAATTACTTCTGATGGATGAGCCTCTGGGGGCTTTGGATGCGCTCACTCGAGGTAACCTACAAAATGAAATCCTCAAAATATGGGGTGCCAACAAACGAACCGCACTACTGATCACCAATGATGTGGATGAGGGGATCTTCATGGCCGACCGCATTATACCGCTCAATCCGGGGCCGAACGCTACTCTCGGTCCTGAATACAAGGTTTCGGTGGGGCGACCACGGATCAAAGCAAGTTTGAATTCTGACCCTAACTTCAGAGCTGTGCGCAACAATATTTTGAGCTATTTAGCAGATCTCGGAGAAGCTGCAAAGCAATCGAAATCCAACGGTCTTAAGCTACCTGATCTTAAGCCATTGACTCCAGGGTTACGTTCATTTCCTTTCCGTAGAAAAGCAATATAACCATGTCGACTGGTGCTCTGTTTCACAAGAATTTATCACTATTGACTTGTTCTTTTCGCACACCTCTTCCCCGCGGCAAGAGCGGGACTGTAAGCATCATCGAAAGCCTTACATAGCTTGGCT
Organism: uncultured Saprospiraceae bacterium; assembly: GCA_905479665.1. Lineage (GTDB taxonomy): Bacteria > Bacteroidota > Bacteroidia > Chitinophagales > Saprospiraceae > CAJQNM01. Next base: position 2,450 of record CAJQNM010000131.1, on the reverse strand, counting down.
ATGTGTGGTTTCGCTTCTTCGATCTGCACAAAAATAACTACGTCACTAACATTAAAAACTTATGAAACAGAGCACAGGTACAGCAATCGTTCAACCGCGCCGTGTTCCTATGCTGGAAATGCGTGATTTGACCAAAAAATATCCAACTCCCAAAGGAGATTACGTGGTCTTAGAGGATCTCCAGCTCAAAATCATGCCGGAAGAGTTTGTCTCGATCATTGGCCACTCGGGATGTGGTAAAACCACGTTGCTTACCATGATAGCTGGGCTTAATGAAATTTCGGATGGTGATATTCTCGTTAATGAGCTTCCCATATTGGGTCCCGGGCCAGAGCGAGCAGTCATATTTCAGGCGCCGAGCCTGTTTCCCTGGATGACCACCCTTGAGAATGTGTTGTTGGGTGTGAGGCAGGTCTTTCCGCACGGCACAAAAAAGGAGCAGTTAGATATTTGCAAATATTATTTGAATAGGGTTGGCTTGAGCGAAGCACTTGATCGAAAAGCCAACCAACTCTCACAGGGAATGCAACAGCGGGTGGGTATTGCTCGAGCCTTTGCTCTAAAACCTAAAATTCTTCTGCTTGACGAACCCTTTGGTATGCTCGACTCACTCACTCGTGCTGACTTGCAAGATGTGCTGTTGGAAATTTGGGATAAGGAAAAAATAACAGCACTACAAATTACCCATGATGTTGATGAAGCTATTTTTCTTGCAGACCGGGTCATCATGATGACTTCTGGTCCTCGAGCACAGATAGGTGATATCCTGAAGATTGAGTTCAAGCGGCCCCGAGACCGTAAATCCATTCTTAATCACCCGGATTACTACCATTATCGCAAACACCTCATTGATTTTTTGGAACGCTAGGTATCACAATTCAGCCCAATTTTGGCCGACCACTTGATGGACAGAATCGACAAATCGGAGCTACCTTTCCCGGATATGGCGAAATCTGCAAAAACGGTGTGTTGCTACTGCGGGGTTGGCTGTGGTATTGTTGTTGAAAAGGAAGCCAGCGGAGATCTGAAAGTCAAAGGAGATGAGGATCACCCTGCCAACCAAGGTATGCTCTGCTCGAAGGGGCGTAATCTGAATTATGTGGTTGCAGACCAAAGTGATCGACTGCTTTTTCCACAGGCACGCAGGAGCAGAAACCATCCATTGGAGAAGGTCACTTGGGAGGCGGCCATCACAAAAGCAGCCGCAGTTTTTCGAGCACTAATCGATCGTCATGGTCCCGACTCGATTGGGTTTTATGTAAGTGGACAGTGCCTCACTGAAGAGTACTATCTGGTCAATAAACTGGTCAAGGGATATCTGGGCACCAATAATTTGGATACGAATTCAAGGCTCTGCATGAGCTCGGCGGTGTCCGGTTACATGAAAACATTTGGTGAAGACTGCGTACCCATTTCTTACGACGATATCGAACTGGCAGATTGCTTTTTGATCACCGGTGCCAATCCTGCTTGGTGTCACCCCATATTGTACCGGAGACTGGAAAAGCACAAGGAAGCAAACCCGGAGATAAGAATTGTAGTGGTCGATCCTCGCAAGACAGCCACTTGTGCCATTGCGGATCTTCACCTGCAGATCATTCCCGGAACGGATGTGGTTTTGTACAATGCAATTGCCCGCCGTCTCTATGAGACCCGCATGATCGATCGGGAATTTATCGAGCAATGCACCGAAGGCTACGAAAATTACCATGATTTGGTCCTACGAACCTCTCTAAAGAAGGCGGCCTCTATTTGCGGAATTTCGGTCAAGGACATCAAACTTGCTGCGCAATGGATAGGACAGGCCAAAGGCTTTATCAGCATGTGGGCAATGGGACTCAATCAAAGCATAATTGGTGTTGACAAGAATCTCGCCCTTTTGAATCTTTCACTACTCACCGGCCAAGTGGGTAAGCCTGGTTCTGGACCTTTTTCTCTGACAGGCCAGCCCAACGCCATGGGTGGTCGAGAAGTGGGCGGTATGTCGACGTTGTTGGCAGCTCATCGAATTCTTGCTGTACCGGAGCACCGTCAGGCTGTTGCCCAATTTTGGGGGATCTCAGATTTACCAAAGCATCCGGGCAAAACAGCGACGCAGATGTTTGACGCACTTGCAAGTGGAGAAATGAAAGCGATCTGGATTATTTGTACGAATCCGATGGTGAGTCTTCCAAACAGCAATGCCGTGGCCGCAGCAATGCGTAAAGCACGATTTGTTGTCGTTCAAGATATTTCGCAAAGCTCGGATACCACCGACTATGCAGATCTCCTATTGCCTGCTGCGGGATGGCTGGAAAAAGAAGGTACAATGACCAACTCGGATCGACGAATAAATTATCTACCTAAAGTGGTGGATGCACCCGGGCAAGCTCTCCCTGACAGCGAGATCTTATGCCGCTTTGCCAAATCCATGGGCTTCAAAGGTTTCGATTATGAAGGTTCGTCAGAGA
>CAJQNM010000130.1 GCA_905479665.1 uncultured Saprospiraceae bacterium | reverse complement strand
TCGAGGTCAAGCTGTTCGACACAATTCCACCAACCACTCTGGTGAATGGTACGCTTGGGGTCGAGTACGAGTTTACTGTCCTGGTTTATATACACCAATACGTTGGTCCAATGCCCCACAATGACCAGATCCATGTCACCATCAGCCTCCAGGTCAAGCCAGTTTGCATCGGTGATCATGCCAATGTCAGTAAGACGAATTGTCTCCGGGTCTGCACGGTGGAATTTACCGGTTCCGTCATTGATCAGAAGATGGCTGGACTGTGGCATGCCATAGCTTAGTGGAGCACACAACGTACCTATGAAGAGATCAAGATCACCATCCTGGTCGAAATCTTGGGGACGAATGCAGGAGGTCTGCCCAAGAAGTGGAGGCAGTGCATTCCGATCTCTTGAGAAATATCCGTGGCCATCATTAAGGTAAATTCGGTCTTGCTGCAGTGTATCCTTCTGGGCAAATTGATTGCCTGCAGAACCAACCACCAGATCCAAATCTGAATCGCCATCCAGGTCGGCAAAAGACGATGTTACATCTTCATACCTATAGTCTGCTAATAAAGCTGGTTGAGGCAATGGCAGATACTCAGAACGGCTGCCAGTGAATATCTGGCCAGATTGCCCTGAGGCACCGCCTAGAAAAATATCCTGACGGCCATCATTGTTGATGTCCCCGATGGCCATGGCAGGACCTTCTCGAGAGAGGAACTTCGGTATGAGAGGTTCTCTTGTACTGTCGTAAAATCGATTTTCACGATGCCGAAAGGGAATAAGTGATGAATCCAAAATTTCTTCATAGAGTGGGAGTGGAGTGGGCTCGGTAGATGTGAAAACTACGCTCTTGTTTTGCTCGGCATACTTAAGAATGAGATGCTGATCTGCGGCCACGCCAAAGTGTTTTTCCAATCTTCCGTCTGGCCAAGTCACAATTAGAGAATCAATTGTTTCTGACTCATAGAGTCCAAAAATAAGCACAGGTTCTACAGATGAGAGCCAACCACGCACAGTTTGTAATTCTTGATGTTGAACCAGACCCTGGCAATAAATGCGCACAGATGTCCCCAATCCAACCGAGTTTAACTTGGGGCCCTGAAATGAAATTTTCAGGTAGTGCTTGCCCTGCTGACGCGCTTTGCTCTCAATAACCTTCGGTCCAGCATTGAGATTGTTGGTCACTAGATCCCAATCCCCATCACCATCCAGATCTGCGTAAGCTGCCCCATTGGCGTGATCTGGTGAAAATTTATCTGATCCAAAATCTACGAAGTCACGATTGCCGGTATTAATATAGAGTCGATTGCGGGCTCGTCCGTCAGGCATTTGTGTTAGCAATTCCAGATCTGAGGCTTCTTCTTGTATGCGTTTATTGGCGATGAAGTTGAGGTAATCGAGATCGTTGGGTCGGCGCCAAATGCCGTTGGTGATGTGAATGTCTAAATGGCCGTCGAGATTAAAGTCGAGCATCAATGCAGACCAGCTCCAATCTGTAGCAGATAGATTGAGGAGTTGTCCTAGCTCCGAGTAATAGGGGATGTTTTCATGACTCATGCCTTGATGATAGTGGACCATGTTGCGAGGTAGCTGATCATGATAGCCAAAACTCCTCTTAAAGCGATAGATCGCATGCGAATCTCCTCCATGTGTCGTTTTTCGAATACTCTCATCATCGGGTTTCATGTCCAGAGTGATAATATCTTTGAGACCATCCTGATCGAGATCACCGATATCGCAACCCATCGAAAAATTGGAAATGTGACCGGTGGATGGCGCAATTGATTCTTTGAATGTGCCATTGCCATTGTTGAGATAGAGAAAGTCATTTTCATGAAAATCATTAGCCACATAAATGTCAGGATAATTATCTTGGTTGATATCCGAAACACACACTCCCAATCCGTATCCACTAAGGCCGGAAAAAATACCTGCTTCAAAAGTGACATCTGTGAATACACTTTCTCCCATGCTCAGATTATTGCGAAATAATTTATCGCCCTGCGACCACGGTTTTCTGGTCGTACCCGTGTCTCTGTATGATTCGGTAGAATGCACAGAGTGGTTTAATAAATAGAGATCTAAATCCCCATCCAAGTCATAGTCGAAAAATGCCGCCTGAGTGGAAAACCCTCGGTGATCTAGCCCGTGTTTTTTTGCTTCATCGATAAAAATCGGGACACCTAAGGAATCTACCCCTTGATTAATAAATAATTGATTTTTCCCAGAGCGGTTTTTGTATCCACCGACTTGGCAAACATAAATGTCCAACCAGCCATCTGCGTTTACATCCACCATGCTGACTCCGGTGGTCCAGTTGCCAGATCCTTGGACTCCAGCGCTAGATGTTGCATCTTCAAATCGTAAATCACCTCGATTTAAGTAGAGTCGGTTTTCTATTTGATTTGCAGAAAAGTAGAGATCAGGCAGACCGTCTTTGTTTACATCTCCCGCAGCTACACCTCCACCATTGTAAAAGTAGAGATACTGGATGATGTTAAAATCATCATTGTCTTCGACCGTGTTGATAAAGTCTATACCTAGGTCACTTCCATGATGTACTTGGAGTAAAGGCTCAGCGGTATCAGACCGACAAGAATTAAGGAGCAGGGTCAGCAATAATAAAAGGATAATATGGTGCTCCCGCATCATTCGGCCTTCAATAGGAAAAAATTAAGAGTGAATCATTGTTACGTGCTACGAGCAAATGATTTTTATCAGCAACGGTGATCGTCTCAAAGTCGCGCACTTGCCCCTTAAGCTCAAACCCTGATTGCCTGGCTGAAAGAGGAGAAAAATTATGGTCTCCAAGACCCCTGAGCAGTAGACCGTAGCTGGCGTCATATCGACCTACTTCAGGCTTAACGCCGTAGAGGTTACCACCCAGTAGAATATCGCAATGACCATCCTGATCAATATCGCTGAGATGGATGGCATAAATGGGAGCGAATTGAGCTTGGATGGGAAGAGGGTCGATCTCAAAAGTGCCATCGCCGTTATTCCAAAGTACGGAGGTGCGTAATTCTTGCACCCTCTTTACGACACTTCCTTTGCGTTGTTCCTCTGTGAAAACATCTTCAAATTGTTGAGATTCATAGGCATGGTAGGAGGGGTATTTTTTCTTTAGGCTGGGGAGTTGCATGACCAGGTCATGCCGGAGTGCTGTAGGATATGCCTGGCTTTGATTGTAAGCTGTGATTATTGGATCAGGCGTGCCGTTGCCGTCAAAATCGTTCACGTAGATGGAGATCGGCTCATCACTGTTGGCCTGAAATCGTGAGTTTAGACCATGATTTCCAACAACTAAATCAAGATCTCCATCTCCATCGAGATCTTCAGATTTTATACAGTTCCACCAACCTGACGTCGTAGAAAAATCTAGTGCTTTATCGTCGCGAGCAAATTGACCATTGCTATTTTTGAAAAATGTAATGGGCATCCACTCTCCAACGACAACCAAATCTTCGTCTTGATCCTGATCATAGTCGATCCAAATGGCATCCGTGACCATACCGAGTTGTTGCATTTGCTCTGCAATCTGAGGGGACACATTTTTGAATTGACCTCTTCCATCGTTGGCAAGGATATATCCATTGCTAGAAAGCCCATAGTAACCAGGCACAATCCGAATTCCTACAAAGAGATCCATGTCGCCATCTTGATCAAAGTCAGTGGCCCTCACACATCCTGAACTTTCGGGTTTGAACGTGGGTAAGAATTGGGCTGAGCGGGTGAATTTGCCTTGTCCATCATTGATGAAGAGCTGATCAATCATTCGATTTTGGCTGGTCAAAAATTCGTTTCCGCCTCGGGCCACATAGAGATCTTGATCCCCATCACCATCGACATCAAGAAATTCACTGTCTAAGTCTTCAGCCCCTGCTTCAGCCAAAAATAAGTTCTCGTTTGTGGATAAGAACTGGCCGTTGTTTTGCTGTACAAATAGGGCAGCTGGTTGATTGGCCGCTCCTCCCACAAAGAAATCATCGAGCGAATCCCCATTGACATCGGTCACTGATACTGAGGGACCTTCTGTCGATACCATGTGGTAGAGGAGCCGATCACGGTCAAAATCTACAAAGGGGTTTTCACGATGTACAAAAGACCAGGCTTGATCGTTTGTGATATTCTTAAATTGCTGGACCATCTGTCTTGGCTCTGGAGGTGCTATTTTAATCACTTCTTTCCGTTCAATTTCGATCGTCTGGTCAACCTGCACGTCAGTTAAGATTTGATATGTTCTATCGGGCCAATGCACAATGATTGAATCAATCTGGGTGATCTCACCAAGACCGAAGTTTAATCGTTGGTCTACTGAAGATTGGAAGCCTCGTGTCGGTATGTTTTCTAGGTAAAAGGATTGACCTTCTGCTCGTAGCGTCACATTTGCTCCTGTGGCAAATGGATTTGCTGCTATGCCTTTCAATATAACCTTTAGGAAGTGATGCTTTGGTAAGACAACTTCTGTTCTATTTTCGAAGAGGGATGCGGTGGCATTCACGTTATTGATGATCAAGTCCAGATCACCGTCGTTATCTAGATCTGCGTAAGCAGAGCCGTTCGAATGGCTGGGTTTGTCAAGGCCCCAGTCCCGGGCACGATCTACGAATTGTAAATTGTCTTGTTGCTGAAACAAATAATTTGAAATTGGTGTGGACGGAATGGTATCGATGAGTGTTTGATAGTCGACTCCATGCTCCGTGACCATCTGCTTAATTATTTCTTCATTGGAAACAAAATTAATATAGTCTTGATCGATGATGTCTTTGTATAAACCATTGCTGACAAAAAGATCTTTTTTCCCATCATTGTCATAATCCGCAATGAGCGCCCCCCAGCTCCAATCGGTCGCTTCGACACCTGCCAGGCGTCCGACCTCGCTAAACGTATTGTCTCGATTGTTGAGCTGAAGCACATTTCGCGTAAACTGATGGTAATAGCCATTTTCTAAACTAAACTGATAGCGGTCCCAACTTTCAAATGTCATTTTGGTCTTAAAGCGTGTCTCATTTTCAGGGAGCATCTCGGTAACAAAGATCTCAGGATATCCATCATTATTAAGGTCGGCTAGATCGGCGCCCATCGATGCTACACTCAGTGACTGGATTTGATTTTCAAGATCTTCCAGAAATGTCCCATCACCCTGGTTGATATAGAGGTAGTCTCGCTCAAAAAAATCATTAGACACAAAAATATCCAGCCACCCATCTCGGTTTACGTCTCCCACTGTGACGCCTAAACCGAACCCAATTTCACTGCCGTAGATGCCGGCTTCTTCACTTATTTCGGAAAAGGTATTGTCGCCATTATTTCGAAAAAATTTGTCGCCACCCAGTTCATCTCGAATCGGTCGTTGGTCTTTGCGCAGATTGAAATCAAAAATCGATCGATAAGAATTGTTCAGTAAATAACAATCGAGATCACCATCTTGATCGTAGTCGAAAAAAGCAGCATGCGTGCCGTAGCCCTGATCTGCCAAACCATAGCCTTCAGCCTGTTCAGTAAAGATGGTTCCGTCTGATTGATCTCCTGAATTGATGAATAATTCATTTTTCTTGCGATCGCCCTCTATGTCTCCTGAATTGCAGACATAGATATCTAACCAACCATCACCATTCACATCAGCCATGGTGACCCCAGTAGACCATGATTGAGTGCCGGAAACTCCTGATTGCTCAGTGATATCGTCAAAGGAAAGATCTCCTCTATTTAGATAGAGTCGATTGGGTCGCATGTTTCCGGTAAATAGCAAGTCAACAAGACCATCGTTATTTATGTCGCCAACTGCAACACCCCCACCATTGTAAAAATTACGATAGGTGTAAATATTGAAATCGGGGAGATAATCGAGATCATTGGAAAAGTGGAGGTTCGATTGATCACTGCTGATTTCTTTAAACAGAGCAGGTTCAGATGAACTTTCATTTTTACAGGAAATAGCAAGGAGAAGCAGGAGATAAATTATGCCATTATGTAAGTTTCTAGTCATTGTGCTTGAGCAGCTGAAAGGCTGTCCAGTTTATTTTTGATAATTAGATCAACGATGTCAACCTTAACCGCCTGATCAAGTTTGTTGTAGATCGAGATCCGCCTATTGCCATCTACTTTGACGTAAGCACTACTTCCAGAGGGCTTCGGATTTTTAATCTCCAGAAAGCCCTCTCCAAACCATTCTTCCATTAAAGGCAGAACTTCCATTTTGAGGCTGTCTGCGGTGAGGTCTTTATTCCAAGGGGCCCAGCTATCATAGGCAAATAGGAGTGGCATTTCGGCAATCTGTCCCTCATGAAAGCCAGGATAGAAGTCCATTCCGGCTGGGTGCTTGAAATTTGGCAGATCATAGTGAACGGCGGTGTTCGATGCCCCTTCGTGTATCAGCCCCTGCTTATTGAGTTTCCAACAGGAGGCATAAAATGAGTCTGCTGGCATGCCTAATTGGAAACCAAAGAACAGACTGTCATATCTGACGCCACTGGCAAGCTCCCTTTCCTCCATAGCCAGATAGGGGTTAGAGGGTTTGCATTGCTGGAGCAGCAGTGCAAAGACGAAGGACAGTAGTGACAGGCTAAGGCATTTCATTTTTCTCGATGCGAAGATACAGACTGGTGTATTCAAAAAAAGCCGGCAATCGATTGGATTGCCGGCTTTTCGAATTTAATTCTGCCTAGTAGCAGGGATTTTGGACAAGATTGCCATTGGCGTCTGTCTGTGACTTCGGTATCGGAAATAATTCCTTGCATTCTTCCTGAGCGTCTTTCGCCCACCAAGCTTCGGTAAATTTGCCAAAGCGGATCAGGTCAGTACGACGGTGGCTTTCGAGAAACATCTCACGGCCACGTTCTGCCAGTAGATTTTCTGCTGTTATTGCGTCAAAAGGCGCAGTGCCAGCACGAGTTCGAATTTGATTGACTAGATCAAGGGCTTCGGTATTTCCAGGTTCCATTCTCCAGAGGGCTTCTGCACGCATGAGCAATACATCGGAGTAGCGAAATATAGGATAGTCATTATTCATATCTGGACGACCACCGATCTCAAACTCAAATTTTGATGCTCTTGCTCCCGCTTCTCTCCAAGCCTCAGGAAAGAGTTCGTTGACTTCAGCACGGATGGTAAAAGGAACGCCATCCGGATCTTCGCCACTTGCTGCAGTACCTGCATCGGTCAAGCGTACTTTTCCAGTAACATCCCATTGCGGGCCGATTAGGAAATTACTTCGTACTGTTGATGGGCCATCTTCGGTACTGGGTTGGCCCTTGCGAATGTCTCCATCTTCGTATGAATTGTAAAAATCCTCAAGTGTACACCATCCATTCCAAGGTTGAGCCTGGAGATTGTAGGTCTGTTGATTGAGGTAGCTGAGGGTCTGCATCACAATGTTCAATCCACCAGCAAAGACAGCATCGTATGGAACGGCCAAGATAAACTCAGAAGATCCCGAATTATCGATGTTGAAATTCCTGAAGTAATCGGGCTCTAAGTTGTAGTTCCCACTTTCCATAATCGTCTGGCAGGCATCAGCAGCTTTCTGCCATTGAGGGGATCCGGTATAGACTTCCGCGTTGAGGTATAATTTGGCCAGAGCCATCTGAATCACCATGGCATTGACCCTGCCATAGGTCGCAGTGGTCACATCTTGGGGTACATCAGGCAAAGCTCCCATCAAGGCAGATTCTACAAAATTGTATACTTCCATTCTACTGTTGGTGGGAGGATTTGGATCAGCATCGGCAAAAGAGGTGACAATTGGCACATTGCCGTAAAGATCCATGAGCCACAGGTAGTAAATAGCTCTTAGTCCCTCAAGCTCACTGATGAACGGATCAGTCAGATCATTTTGCAGTTCGGTAAATTGAAATATGAGACGATTGCATGAGTTGACCCCTCCGAACAAGAAATTCCAAGTGGTACTTACAGTAGGATCTTCTGCTGTCCACAAGTGCTGGTGCAAACGGACCCAATGCCCCCCGTCACCCCAGTCAGGACCTCGAGTGGGTACGACCATCTCATCTGACGAGACTTCCTGAGCCGCATACAGCGATGTAGTACCCATATACCCATACAGGGACGTGTACGCAGCACCCAGGGCCGAGATCAGTTCATCTTCTGTTTGAAAGAAATTTTCGGCCGTCACTTGGCTGAAGATTTCTTCTTCCAAGTCTGTGCAACCAGGCATGAAGGTGACCATCAGCGCCAGACTTAGGATTATTTTAATTGAAAATATATAAGCTTTCATAATAGTTGCTATTAATAGTCAGGTTTATAAACCAAGGTTTAGACCAAAAGTAAAGCCCCTTGCAGTGAAATAAGTGTTTCGACGGTCGATGCCTGGTGCGAGAGACCCGAAGGAACTCCCATCATCCGTAAGTCGTGCTTCGGGAGATACGCCGCTGTATCCAGTGAGGGTGAATAGATTCTGTCCGGTAAAAAAGAAGCGGAGTTTGCTAAAACCGTTGGGGAGCTTTGCCGCGTCCATCGTATATCCGAGGGTGAGATTTTCCAGAGTTAGGAAATCACCTTTTTCCACATGATAACTAGAAAACTGCGGTTGATCCTCCAAACCTGCTAAATCTGAGGATGTTCTCAGAATGTTGTAGGCACTGATCTGCCCAGGAGCTTCGTAAAACGCTCTGAAGGTATTAATTAGTTCATGACCTAAGACCGCTCTAAAGAATACATTGATGTCAAAGTTTCCGTAGCTGATGGAGTTATTCCATCCAAAATTCAACTCTGGAAAACCATTTCCAATGACGTCACGATCTTTAATGTCATCGAGCACGCCATCTCCATCTACATCGACAAAATTCCACACGGTTTTGTCTCGGGTTACATCATTTCCGTTATCATCTTCTTCAGTGACTTGAATGACTTTGGTTGGACTGGACTGATCGATCACTAATCCCCAAAGCTGACCGATCGGGGCTCCTTCTTCGAGTCTGATCAATGGAGTTCCGTTTTGCCCGGGAGACCCGAGGTTTGCACCATCAACAAATCCTCCAATAGATACTCCATTCTCTTCATCGGTCAGGGAGACCAATTCAGGACTGAACCATTTACTCGCTGTAAGGTTGGTCTGCCAGCTGGCTTGCCCGAAACTGAAATTGTAGCCAAGAGTCAATTCGAGTCCTGCATTATTGACTTCTCCCACATTAAAGAAAGTGCCTGAAAAGAGGTTGGGAGGTACCGGAACGTT
>CAJQNM010000129.1 GCA_905479665.1 uncultured Saprospiraceae bacterium | reverse complement strand
ACTGCATGGTCTATATTGACTGTGCCCCCGAAAATTTCGATGCCATCATCTTTGCTGGAAAATACTTCGATGTAGCTGATTTCCGTGCCAGACCCTACACCGCCCAGAGTCAGACCATTGATCTCACTGTCCTGCTCGAGTACAGCGCCGCCGTGCCGCAATGAGACATATTTCAGAACTCCAGAATTATCGGCATCGTCAGGCGCTGTTCCTCCGCCATACTGGCTCCGATTATCTCCCGCGGGGATCCCCTCGATAAAGTCGACACCATCATCTTCTCCAATAGTGGCCTTGCCCAAGATTACAATGCCGCCCCATTTCTGAAAATCCAGAATGGTCACATCATCCACAGTACTCAGATCATCTTCGACAGTGGTAAATATGATAGGAGCGTCAGCTGCTCCCTCAGCGATGATTTTGCCTCCCTGAGCGATAATTAGCGCACTTGACGCATCTCCAGTGGTCGTACTGCCTTTGGCTTTTATCACCGTGCCCGGCTCAATGATCAGGGTCGCACCATCTTCTACATATACATAGCCGTCGAGGGTATAATCCCCGTCGGCAGTCAAGGTGAGTGTTTCGCCCCCATTGATACTTGCATCAGTTATATTTGTTTGCGCTGCAACATAGGTCGCCAGTGTAAGCCCGTAGGCAACGAATAAGCATATCTTCCTTTTCATCGAGTTAATTTTATATTGTATTGGTTTCATCTATTGACACGAAAGTAGAGGTGTAGAGTAAAGTGCAGAGTTCACTTCGATTAACTTTGCGTGAATTTCCGAATGGGCCGTTTACATTAAATTAAAATACATATCATGCATAGATCCACTGTGACTTCAATCATTTCAGCACTCATGATGGTGGGATTAACAATCCATTGTCAAGAAGTGAGCGCTCAAGAATTTACCCCGATCTTTGATGGCCAAACTTTCACTGGGTGGGAAGGCGACAAGGACTTTTTTCGCATAGAAGATGATGCAATTGTAGCCGGAGCATTGGATCGAAAGATCCCTACGAATCAATTTCTCTGTACAGAAAAGTCATATCAGGACTTCGAACTACAACTACAGGTAAAGTTTACCTCGCTTGAAAACAATGCCGGTATCCAGATCCGAACCAGTCGCATCCCAGATCACCACGAAGTAGTCGGGTACCAATCGGATGTCGGGTATGCCGGCGGCAAATCCGTGTGGGGCTCTCTCTACGACGAGTCGCGTCGCAAGAAATTTATGGCCGAGGCAGATCCAGAAATCATTGCCTCCATTATTAATAAAGACGACTACAACCACTATCGCATTCGTTGCGAGGGCAATCAAATCACCCACTGGATCAATGACCGTGAAGTGCTCTCTTACACCGAGGAAGACGACAGCATTGCGAAAGCGGGAGTTATTTGTGTGCAGATTCATGGAGGCGTGCCAGCGGAGGCTTGGTATCGAGGGATTGGGTTGCTAGACTTTAGATTTTAGATTTTAGACTTTAGATGAAAGACTCCTGATAGTCGTCCGAAATCTGACGTCTGAATTCTGGCGTCTAAAATCTGGTGTCAGTAATCTGGCGTCTTTTTCCTTACTTTCGTTATATGAAGAGTCTTATTAATATGTCGTTTCGATTGATTATCTACTCAATCGTCTTTTGGGGATTTTATAGTTGTGGGCATTCTCAGTCTCCTCAAGTGGACGCCCAGGTTGAGCAAGATCCGCACATTCAAGAACCCATTGTTATCGAACCTGCACGATACAAGGCCACGATCAATCTCGATCACGTTCCCGATAGTATGCGGGGGTTTGCAATGGTGTCTGAAATCTTTTTTGGTCTCGAAGAAAACAATCGATTTGTATACAGCACTGCCGCGATGGGCAAGGAAATGAAAGACGAAGGCCAATGGGCCGTAAAGGGAGATTCGCTCTATATCTTCAATTTGGGAAAGGGACCCAATTCGCGATTCAAAATAGACCCTCAGACAAACGGCACTTTTAATATTTATGGTCCTAATAATTTTATCCTGCAAAAGGATGAACCGATCGAGCCGACCAAAAATTAATTTTAGAATTCTTGCAAAACACGCAACCGTTTCCAGCCGCTTATAACCTACCCGCATATTTCTACCTCTGGAGGTTTGGTGTCTTATTTTTTTTGCACCTTTCTGCAAAATACGCCCATGAAAGCAAAATGGCAAAAACCTCAATTCTTCCTTTTGAATAATCAAGTCCATTCGAGTACTAGCTTAGGGCTTACTGAAAATCTTAAGATAATTAGTTATTCTGTTCAAACACAAGGAAAGAATGTCGGTGCAAAGTGCATGACTTTTACGCAAATCACCCCACTCGCTCCCAATGGCACTTTTACAATCTCGACCCCCATTCCCAATCCTACAGCATTTGGCTGCAGTTAGTGTCTCGTCTAATTTCAAAATAGACCCTCAGGCAAACGACCCTTTTAATATTTAGGGTCCTAATAATTTCATCCTGCAAAAGGATGAACCGATTGAGGCGACAAAGAACTAATTTCTAGGTTCTTGCAAAACACTCAACCGTTTCCAGCCGCTTATAATCTGCTGGCATATTTCTCCCCTTTGGAGGTTTGGTCTCTTATTTTTTTTGCATCTTTCTGCAAAATACTCCCATGAAAGCAAAATGGCAAAAACCTCAATTCTTCCTTTTGAATAATCAAGTCCATTCAGGTAGTAGCATAGGGTCTCCTGAAAATCATAAGACGATTAGTTATTTTACTCAAACACAAGGAAAGAATATTGGTGCAAAGTGCATGACTGTTACAACAACCGTCCCTATCAGTACCAAGGGCACTACTACATCCACGGTCTCCGTTCCCATTCCTACAGCATTTGGCTGCAGTTAGTGCCTTGTCTAGTAAATAAAGGCACCTATAGAAAATCCACTCGGGCCGGACTCGCAGAAATCTGGTTTTTCGGCTGAAAGGGGATTCGCCAAAAACTTGCAACCAAAGACTTTTCCTATTTTTCCAAAAATTGACGATCATGAAGTTACTGTCTCTGCTATGTTGTTGCCTTGCTTGCACCTCTCTGTCCGGCCAAGTTGAAACTACTCTCAACCCAATGGATATTTTTGATTTGGAATTTATTTCCAACCCACAGATATCACCAGACGGAAATACGATTGTCTACAGTCGCAATTACAGCGATGTGATGACTGATCGAAATTTGTCCAACCTCTGGCTGATCGATTTTGATGGCAAGAACAATCGGCCACTCACCACGGGAAAATTTGCCCATGGCTCAGCAATGTGGTCACCCCACGGCGATGAGATTTATTATGTATCAAATAAAGATGGCAGCAGTCAGATTTATCGAGTCAACCCTGCAAATAGCGTCGAAGTAAAAGTCACTAATCTGCAAAAAAGTCCCGGAGGAATGACGCTCTCTCCCGATGGCCAATGGATTGCTTTTACCATGTCCGTAGCCTACGATAAGAAGCCTTTTGCCAAAATGCCGCAAAAACCCGAAGGCGCCGAATGGAACAAACCACCGGTCGTCGTTGATAAGATGCAATACCGGCGGGATGGCTCGGGTTATGTGCCCGATACGTATCGACAGGTATTTATAGTTACCAGTGATGGGGGCACGCCGATTCAACTCACCTATGACGAGTATAATCAAGGTGCATCCCTCAGTTGGAGTGCAGATGGCAAGCATCTTTTTTACTCCGCAAATCCTCATGATGACCGTGACCTAAAACCCAATAATTCCGAAATCATGCGGCTTACGATTGAAAATGGAGCCGTGACTGAAATCACCGATCGTTTCGGTCCAGACGGCTCCCCGCGAGTTTCGCCCGATGGAAAGCAAATTGCCTATCTGGGGTATGATGACGAAATGCTGGGCTATCAACAAGCACGTCTCTATGTGATGGACATCGATGGCGGAAATGGATCGTGTCTCAGTTGTGATCTGGATTACTCCCTGGGAAGCATCAATTGGAGTGCCGATGGAAAATCAATTTATTATCAATACGATCTAAAAGGGAACACCTATCTGGCTTCGATTGATTTAGGTGGCGCATCGAAAAATCTTGTGAAAAATATTGGCGGCACCACAGTAGGTCGCCCCTACTCCAGTGGCAGCTACAGTGTCTCCGACAATGGGCGCTGGGCCTACACCTTCTCAGAGCCCACCCGACTTGCCGAACTTGCAGTGGGGAGCGATGGACAAGAAGATCGAGTGCTAAGCAATGTAAATGATGATCTTTTTCATTTTAAGCAAGCGGGTGCTGTCGAAGAAATTTGGTACAAATCCTCGGCAGATGGTCTCGACGTACAAGGCTGGATTTGCAAGCCTCCAAATTTTGATCCTTCCAAAAAATACCCGCTCATTCTTGAGATCCATGGCGGTCCATTTGCCAATTACGGGGATCGCTTTTCGGCAGAGATTCAATTATATGCTGCGGCAGGATATGTTGTGCTGTACACCAATCCACGTGGCAGCAGCAGCTACGGAAAAGAATTTGGCAATTTAATTCACCACAATTATCCCTCTCAGGATTATGATGATTTAATTTCCGGTGTTGACGCGGTGATTGAGAAGGGATATGTCGATGCTGATCGACTCTATGTGACAGGAGGATCGGGAGGTGGTGTCCTCACGAGTTGGATTGTCGGGAAGACCGATCGATTTAAAGCTGCAGTAGTCGCGAAGCCAGTGATCAATTGGTACAGCTTTGTCCTTTATGCCGACAATCCAGGATTCTTTGCTCAATATTGGTTTGGTGAAATGCCCTGGGAAAATCCGGAGGCATACATGAAGCGCTCCCCTATCTCCTTGGTCGGAAATGTAACCACTCCCACCATGCTACTCACTGGCGAGTCAGATTTCCGCACGCCCATTGCGGAAACGGAGCAATATTACGCCGCCTTAAAACTCAACGGTGTCGAAACTCAAATGGTACGTATACCGGGTTCGGGACATGGTATTGCCAATCGGCCCAGCAATTTAATTGCCAAGGTGGTTTATATTTTAGAATGGTTTGAGCGATACAAATCAATTGATAATGGATAATGGATAATTGGGGCGCAGGAATTCTCAAGCAGCAGGGGCGCTAATCGAGCGAAGTTGAAGATTTGATTCATCGATGCTTTTAATTAATAGATAAAAACATGACATGTCTCTTCGCAGACTGTTTTGATCGTACTACTGAAATTCACAGATCTCGGCCAAATTTAAAGCCCATACCAGACATGTCATGTTTAATCCATGAGCCAAGTTGGCCCTTCCCCATTTTCCCTTTACCTTCATACCTATGTTACGCAGACCACGTCGCAATCGCAATTCGAAACTGATCCGAGAGCTCACTTGTGAAACTCGTCTTAGCACGGAGCAATTGGTGTACCCTCTCTTCCTGGAGAATGGAGAAGGGGTCAAGAAGGAAATCTCCTCGCTGCCTGGCAACTTTCGCTTTTCGATAGATCGGGTACTGGAAGAAATAGATGAGTGCACAGCCCTAGGGCTATCGAAATTCATCCTTTTTCCGGCTATTGCAGATGAGCTCAAAGATGAGCTGGCATCACACTCCTTTGCTGAAGACAACTTCTATCTGGAGGCCGCTCGCCAAATCAAAGCAGCATTTCCCGATACCCTTTTGATCAGTGATGTCGCCATGGACCCCTACAGCTCAGATGGTCATGATGGCCTAGTGCTCGATGGCCGGATC
>CAJQNM010000128.1 GCA_905479665.1 uncultured Saprospiraceae bacterium | reverse complement strand
ATGGTCGCGTTTTTGAATTTAGTGAAGATCTAGGTACCGGTCAGTACCTTTCCAACGAAGCCTTTCAAGCCGTGCCAGGCGTAGGCTATACCTTAAAAATTTCAACACAGAATGGGAAGAGCTATTGCTCAAAGCAAGTTCTTCTGCCTCCAGTGGTTGACATAGAACGGGTCTATCCCGAACAAGGTTTGGAAGGTGGGATAGAAGGGATCCAGGTTTTTGTGGACTCAAAAGAAGGAGAGGCAAAGTATTTTCGCTACGAATTTGAGTCGACCTACAAAATCAAAGTACCCAAGCCGAGTGATTGGGACTGGTCTATCGAAGACTATGATTTTAGGACGGGTTTCTACGACATCAAGCTGACTCCCAGAAAACCCGAAACAGTCTGTTATTCATCATACCGTTCAGCCGGCATTTTGCAGAGCTCAACCGCCGAATTTGCGCAGAAGCGTGTTTTTCATTATCCCATTCTTTTCTTATCCAAAGTAGATTTTGCCTTGAGAGAACGATACAGCATTGAGGTCAAGCAATATGTGCAAAGTCTAGAGGCATACACCTTCTTCCGCACATTAAATGAGCTGGGGGTTTCAACGAGCGTATTGTCGCAGGGCCAGCCCGGATTTGTGCCCGGTAATTTGGAGTCACTCATGGAGCCTGATGAAAAGGTGATGGGATTTTTTGAGGTCTCTGCCGTTTCCAAGAAAAGGATCTATTTTAATTATAAGGATTTTGGATTTGAGTTTCCGCCCTATTTTGAAGATTGCACAAGAGAAAAAATATTACCTACTGCGACCCTGATTGATAAACTCGAGCGGCAAGGATACCAGATTCACGACTATGAGACCGCGGACGCATATAAGCTACTGCACATTTATAAAGAAGCCTGTACAGATTGCACCACATTTTCGTCCAATATTAAACCTGACTTTTGGGAAGAATGAAGAGCCGCGTTGACAAGGTTGCTGTGAGCGTGTCTCTTCTCCTACTGATGGGATGGGGTAGCTGTACGGATCCCTTTATCATAAGATCAATTGATATTGAACGCCTCTTGGTGGTGGAGGCTACCCTGACCGACGAGATGAAGAGGCAGTCCGTTAGAATATCAAATACAGTGGGATTGATAGATTTTGGGCAGGATATTGAAAGTGAGGCGGAGGTACGGATTGAAGACGACCAGGGCAACACACACGCCTTTTCATTTGATGAAGGTTCAGGCACCTATTATTCCGATCAACCCTTTAAGGCGCTGCCGAATGTAGCGTATGTTTTAGAAATTAATGCTGCCGATGGAAGGAGCTACTCCTCAATTCCCGTTCATTTACCACCCCCTGTCGAAATGGATCGAGTCTACCCTGAACTGGCCGCGGAGAATGGCGGAGATCAAATTCACGTGCTTGTCGATGCCAGCAATGCCGGCGATGCAAGATATTTTCGTTACGAATACGAAGAAACCTATAAGGTGGTGCTCCCTCATCCTTCGCCCTTCAGATGGGAGATTATTAATTACAGTCCATTTACTCAATCGTATCAAATCGAGCTAACTCCTAGGCCCTTGGATCTGGCCTGCTATGTTTCAGAGCACTCCTCGGGGATTCGGCAGACCTCCACTTTTGGTCTCGGAGAAAACAATATTCGTCGCTTTCCAGTGCGCGTTATCGACGCAGGAGATGCGGTCATCAAAGAGCGCTACAGTATATTGGTCAAACAATATGTGCAAACCCTAGAATCGTATACCTTTTATAAGACACTGGCTGACTTAGGAAATGTCGAAAG
Source organism: uncultured Saprospiraceae bacterium (assembly GCA_905479665.1). Classification (GTDB taxonomy): domain Bacteria; phylum Bacteroidota; class Bacteroidia; order Chitinophagales; family Saprospiraceae; genus CAJQNM01. The sequence goes on along the minus strand of CAJQNM010000128.1, from coordinate 4,796 downwards.
TTTGTTGTCGCAAGGGCAGCCCGGGTATGTGACGGGCAATATCTCTGGATCCATGGCTGATGAGAAAGTCCTGGGTTATTTTGAAGCCAGCTCGGTGTCCTCACAAAGAATCTTTTTTGATTACAAAGATTTTGAATTGGATTTACCATCTTATTTTGTGGAGTGCGAACATCTGATATCCTACATGATTGGCCCTGAGCTCCTGAAAAGAAAATTGGAGTTTGAAAATTTTCAAGTCTTCTTTTTTGAGGAGAAACCAGTGAACGGATCTGGCCCTAAGAAAATCTATCATATCTCTCAGTCAGAATGTACCGACTGTCCACCTTCCTCATCTACTGTAAAACCTGACTTTTGGCAAGAGTAAAGACATATCATCAATTAGGGGTTATGTTGTTGTTCAGCTTCAGCCTAGCACTAGGTGCCCAAATTCCAGTAGACCAATTAAACATCGAGGCGCAGACCTTTGGGGAAGAAAATACCCACCTGGTGATTAATAATAATCTATTCCTGGCAGGAGAGCGACTACACTATCGGGCTTTTTGTTTGTCTGGATCAGGAGATGCCAGCTCCCTGAGCGAGGTCATGTATGTCTCACTGCGAACTGACGAAGACTCGATCGTTTTTGATCATAAAATTCGCTTGAACGAAGGCGCAGCACATGGCTTCTTTTTTATTCCCACGACAATCCAAACCGGTGTTTATCGGATTTTGAGTTTTACAAATTTTGCGCTCAACAATACAGACCATCCCGTGTCGCAAGATGAAATCTATATCATCAATCCTTTTGTGAAACCAGCTAAAGCGTCGGGAGAAAAACTAGACCGCAAGGTCATATCTCTGGCACCGGAGACTTCAAATCCTGTTGATCAAGCGACCAAAAGGGATATTTCTTTGACAACCGATAAATCATCCTATGCACTTCGCGAAAAGATCAGCCTCACGATGGTAAACACAGTTGGAGCGTTGGCATCTGGAAATTATGCGGTGTCCATACGAAAATTGGCTCCTTTGCAGCTTCCGGAGGTTGGCTCTCATCGGGTGAAATATGAATATTCCGAGAAAAATATCTTTCATCTCCCAGAGCTTCGCGGCGAGTTGCTTAGTGGGCGTGTAGTCACTGCAGACCTAGAGCTACCGATGGCCAACAAGGAAGTGGCATTTACCCTGCCTGGCAGCGACTATATTTTCAAACTGGCGAAGACCAATAAAGATGGTCGATTTTTTATCTCTATTGATGAATCCTATGGCAATGGTGATGCCATCGTGCAAGTTGTTGGGGAAGACAGAGAGCAATTCAAGGTCATCATCGAATCAGGAAGATTGAATGCGCTATCAAGAAGAACTGCATCTGTTCTTGAGCTTGATCTTGAAATTAAAAATTGGTTGGAGGAGCGAAGTGTTCAGGTGCAAATCCAAAACGCATATTTTAATGAAGAAAATATAGTCCTCACAGGGGAGGCGCCTGTCGAACGATTTTATAAAGACATCGGTAGAGGATATGAGCTTGATGAGTATACTCGGTTTCCTACCATGAGAGAGACTTTTATTGAAGTAATTAAAGTGGCTAGAATTAGGAAGAGGGAGGGCAAGGACGTATTTGAGGTTTTTGATCCTGACCATCCCTATAAAATAGGACCATTCAGTAACCTCGATCCTTTACTGCTGGTAGATGGCGTGTTTATGCAAGATGCCTCAGATGTGATCGCTATCTCTGCGCAGGAGGTTAAGCACATCCATGTGTACCCAGCACCTTATCGATATGGGCCCATAATTTTTCGAGGTATTATTGATATTGAAACAAAAGAGGGCAATGTTGTCTCCCTGGTGGGAAGCGAGCAATTAAATTCAATTCGAATGGCGGGACCTCAAACCAGACGAAACTATGCAACACCAGATTACGCCAGCGCATCGCAAGATCGAATTCCAGACTATCGAGTGCAATTATTGTGGGAGCCCAATGTCCGTATCGATACCCAAGAAGTCCTGCAGCACTTTTATGCCTCAGATCTGCCAGGTACCTACCAGATCGTATTGCAAGGATATACCGAGCAGGGTAGGTACTTGCAAGTGAAAAGCTATTTTGAGGTTGTGGAGTGACGTCCCTTTCCCATTCCGGTCGTAGCAGGGAGGCGAAGTGGAAGGGTCTATTGGTTTGGTGACTACCTGCTTCTCAAAAAACCTGAATTGACATGAATCTCTGAGAGTCCTACCCAAGAGTTCTCTCCCGGAATGCCAAAAGCCTGGCCGCTATAGGCGTTGACTACAGATGCAAATTGTACGTATCTTTGAATTAAAATCACGCATGCAGTCTAAATTGACGCTTTCGATAGACAAAAGAACAATTGAGAAGGCCAAGCAATTTGCAAAGTCCTCTCAAAGAAGCTTATCGGAAATTGTTGAAACTTACTTGAACCGCCATACCAGTCCCCTTGACGAGGCATTGATGAGGAATTGCAGGAGATTGTAGGCGTCATAAACTTTCCCGAAGACTTCGAAGAGAATGAGGAGATTAGAAAAGTATTGTATCAAAGGCATCAGAAATGAAAGTGTTTTTAGTTACAAGTATTAAGGAATAGCTCGTTGAAAGTTGTCAGTGCAGAGGAGTTGATGATTTAATTCCTGCCCATTGTATGGGGATGGACCTTTCAAAGAAAATTATTCGAGGTGGTATTATAGCACAAGCCTTTCCTTTTTCTGAGGTACGTTCTGAAACTCTGCTTTCATTTAATGGTTAGACAGCTGTAAATCACTTTTGGATCCAAAAGCTCAAGATAAATGAAGAAAATCATAATAGAAGGGGTCATACCTACGAAGCAATCCAAACTCAGAAGATGGAAATAATTCAAGTAGAGCTTCCTGGCGATTCACTTCTGCAGGATGACAACAAGCAATACGACTACACAGATAGCTTTCAGACAATTTATCTGGACCGAGATAACAAGATTTCGACCACGGATCTTGCGAAAGCATTTATGACTTCTGCACCAAGCTGGACCGCAAAACTGTTTGAGCTACGGAATCGTGTGGTGTCAGTTTTTGGTCTCAAAACATCTGATGGATCGACTATTAGTCGGGAGGAACGATTGAAGAATTTCAAAGGCGAACCAGGTGAAAGCTTAGGATTATTCAAAGTATATGCCAAAACCAGGCACGAAGTGATTCTGGGTGAAGATGACAAACATCTTAATTTTCGAGTATCGTTGATGAAGGAGGACAATGAAGAAGGAGAAAAGAAATTGACAATATCGACGGTGGTTGAATTCAATAATGTTTTCGGCAAGCTCTATTTCTTGCCAGTTAAACCTTTTCATAAATTAATTGTACCAAGAATGTTGAGAGGTGTAGCCAATAAACTTGAAGACAAATAATCCAAACAAATAGCTCTACTCCGTTCCATCATACACCGAATCAATTTGGAAAATTCGCACACCCAGCTTACGCAGGTGCTCAATGTCGCGTAAGCCACTAAGTTTGGGATTTTCCCTGTCATAGTGAAAAGTATTGACGGATGGAATAATTTCCAACGACATGGCCTGTGCTAGTCGTACGGCTTCTGGGTGCAATCGGTTGCCATGATCAAAAAGAAAATAGTGACTGGCCACTTCTTCCCCAGCGCGCCATTTTTCGTGAATGTCAGGGAGCTCGGCAACCCGTACACTAAATCTCGCTTTATTCCAGTAGACCTTTCGCGCACCCTGATCGATGAAAACGCACTGCTGCAAATCATGCCTCTTTTCGATGCTGTTCTGGAGCAAGGCGTAAAAGTTGTCATTGCGCTCGCTTTCAGGCACCTTGATATCTGGCATTAATAAAGCCGTCGGAGGAATTTGCGCCAAGTACTGCTCAAGCGTGCTAAGTTGATAACCACCCTTGATCGCCTGGTGCATTTGCAAATCAGCCAGAGAGTTGTCGGCAATGCGGTCAGTACTCCCATAGACAGACGCCATGGTGGCATCGTGGTGCACACCAGGGCTCCGTCTGCAGTTTGCCATACGTCAAATTCGACTCCCGCATACGCTCGTTCGAAAGCCTCTCGGATTCCCGCAGGATTGTATTCGCTCCATTCGGCATTCACGACACTTCCACGGTGGGCGATCCACTGCGGTGGCGGCAGGGCTCGTTCTTTTTCCATAGCACGGAAGACTCCAGGGTTATCCAGATTAATTACATCGATATCAAAGTCAAGACTTCGGAGATAGGGTTTGTATTGGTCTCCCGGTACGTAGAGCATAACCTTTACATCAAGAGCGTGCGCTGCATCAATGAGGTCTTTACTCAGATCATCACTCCGAACCTCCACCATCGGCGGGTGCCAATCTTGCACGGCGGCTTCCAGCTCGGCAATGGTCGCAACATTGACCTTAAAGGGCAACCCAGACTTGCTAATCGGAGCGACCAAGTCATCCGGTTGATTGAAAAAACACTGATCTGCCACACCCCAGGATTTCACCGAATCCATAAATTCATGGAGGTCGCCACTCTTAAAATCGAAGTAGAAATTGATTCGTCCCTTCAAGGCTTCTATGAGAGATTCCACTGTGGGTATTTGTGCGCCCTTAAATTCATGACGAAACCAACTGCCAGCGTCGAGTTTGGCCAAATCCTTAGCAGACTGTTCGCGAAAGAGGCCAGTGCCATCGGTGGTGCGATCCAGGGTAGCATCATGAAAGTTGTAAAAGATCCCTTCCTTATTCTGTCGTACATCTATTTCGAGATAGGTTCCTCCCAACTCGGCCGCAAGCTCGGCTGCCGCCAGGGTATTTTCCGGAGCCAGCCGATTGGCGCCTCGGTGCACG
>CAJQNM010000127.1 GCA_905479665.1 uncultured Saprospiraceae bacterium | reverse complement strand
CATCCGGATGTATCTGCCACACAAATTGCCTTTGTCTATGGAGGTGATATTTGGATTGTGGACAAGAAGGGTGGGGCTGCCTCTCGCTTGAGTTCGCCGGTTGGCTCAGAATTGTATCCGAAGTTCTCACCCGATGGGAATGTGCTTGCCTTCAATGGCAACTATGATGGAAACATTGACATCTATACCCTTCCTGTTGCTGGCGGAGTACCTAACCGCATCACCCACCACGGTATGATGGACCGGGTTGTGGATTGGTATCCCGATGGTGAGCACCTGCTATTTGCCAGCTCGATGAACAGTGAAAAGCAGCGATTTAATCAGTTTTACAAGCTGGCGAAAGAAGGGGGCCTCCCAGAAAAACTGCCTCTGCGTCATGCAGAGTATGGATCCTTTAATGCGGATGGATCTAAGATTGCCTTTACGGATCGGTCCAGAGTGAATCGCACCTGGAAGCGCTATGAGGGAGGGATGGCTGCCGACATATGGATCTTTGACCTGAACACACTCGAGTCTGCCAACATCACCGCCAATAAGAACAACGATGAACTCCCGATGTGGCATGGTGACCAAATATTCTATCTCTCCGATCAAGGTGCTGAAAAGAGGAATAATATCTGGGTATACGATGTGAAGTCAAAGCAACATAAGCAAGTCACGAAATTCAATAACTATGATGTTCATTTTCCCTCCATCGGACCTGCAGATCTGGTCTTTGAATCGGGAGGAAAGCTACACTTGATGGATCTTAAATCACAGGAAGTGAAAGAGGTCAAGGTAGACGTGCTTTCAGATCAGGCGAGCATTAAAACTAAGACAGTCAATCTTGCCGATAGGATAAATGCACTGGATATTTCGCCCGATGGCAAGCGTGCTTTGGTAGGTGCTCGAGGAGAAGTTTTTTCACTGCCGGCAAAAGAGGGATTTGTGCAAAATCTTACACGCACTAGTGGCGTGGCTGAGCGATTTCCAGCATGGTCACCCAATGGCCGTTACATTGCCTACTGGAGCGACAAGACGGGCGAGTATGAGCTCACCTTGCGTGATATGAAGGAAGGCTCCAAAGAAACCACCGTGAGTGAATTGGGCCCCGGCTACCGCTACAAACTCTACTGGTCTCCCGACAATGAGCACATTGCATTTGTCGACCAGACGATGTCGATTCACATCTACAATGTAAAAACCAAGACCGACAAGATCATTGACAAAGCACCAGATCTGTTTGAGGGAGGGCTGCGTGGATTTGATGTAGACTGGAGTTCGGATGGCCGCTGGATGGCTTATGACAAATCGCTGGAAAATGGGAATGCTGCCATCTTTATCTACGATAATGAAGAGGGAGATCTCAAGCAGGTGACCAGTGGTTTTTACAGTGACCAAGATCCAACTTTTGATCCCGACGGCAACTATCTATATGCCAGCAGCAACCGTACGTTTGATCCGATATATTCTGATTTTGACAATTCTTGGTCCTATCCAAATGCAACCGGTTTGGTCTTATTTACGCTGCGAGATACGATTGCCTCTCCACTTACGCCAGAAAATGATGATGTGACTATTGAGGAAGATGAGGAAGATGAGGAAGAAGGGGAAGATGGGGAAGAAGGAGAAGAAGGTGAAGATGGCGTAGAAGGTGAAGATGGCGAAGAAGGTGATGATGAGGGAGAAGGTGAAGATGAGGAAGATGAGGAGGATGCTGTCGAGATCGATTTTGATGGGTTTGAACGACGTATCGTGGTACTCCCGATAGAGGCAGGAAATATGGGCAATCTGAGTGCGGTGTCTGGAAAATTGATTTTTAATCATTATCCCAACTCGGGCTCGAGTGATGATGCAGAAAGCGAGTTGAAGTACTTTGATCTCGAGGAAGAAGAGACCAAGTCCATCATGGGCAGTGTGAGGGGCTATGCCGTTTCGGCAAATGGAAAGAAGATGCTCGTGCGTAAGGGCGGAGCAACGGGCGTGATCGATATCGGAGCAGGAAAGAAGCTTGAGGATAAACTGGCTGTGAGCGAAATGGAAACAATGGTCAATCCACGTGAAGAGTGGCGCCAAATCTTTCTTGACACCTGGAGATTTGAGCGTGATTTCTTTTACGATAAGGAAATGCATGGCGTGGACTGGGCAGGAATGAAGACTGTGTATGGCGAGATGATTGAGGATTGCATGACCCGCGACGACGTAAACTTTGTCTTGGGTGAGCTGATCGGTGAGCTTAATGCCTCCCATACGTATCGAGGAGGGGGAGACCAGGAGCGAGCGAAGACAAAAAATGTGGGATACCTTGGTATCGATTGGGCGAAAGAAAACGATCACTTTAAGGTCCAGAAAATCATGCGGGGTGCGAGTTGGGACAGTGAGGTACGATCTCCCCTTGACATGCCTGGTGTGAATGTCAAAGAAGGAGACTTCATCTTGGCTGTGAATGGAGTAGCCCTCAATGAATTTTCCGATCCATGGGCTGCCTTCGAGGGCAAAGCCGGTAAAACGGTCGAACTGACAGTTAATAGTAAGGCCTCCTTTAGTGATGCACATAAGGTGATCGTAAAGCCACTGCGGACGGAGACTCGTCTGCGCCATTTGGCTTGGATCGAGCAGAATCGCAAGGAAGTTGATGCGCAGTCTGGAGGAAAAATCGGCTATATCTATGTGCCAAGTACGGGTGTGGACGGGCAAAATGAACTGGTCCGTCAGTTTTATGGACAGTGGAACAAGCAGGGATTGATCATCGATGAGCGCTTTAACAATGGTGGTCAAATACCTGATCGGTTTATTGAACTACTGAATCGTAAACCACTGGCTTACTGGGCAGTACGTGATGGAGAAAATTGGCAATGGCCTCCTGTAGCACACTTTGGTTCGATGGCCATGTTGGTAAATGGATGGAGCGGGTCAGGTGGAGATGCCTTTCCCGATTATTTCCGGAAGGCCGGTCTTGGACCCTTGATCGGTACACGTACCTGGGGTGGGCTGATCGGCATCAGTGGTGCGCCCAGCTTAATCGATGGCGGAGGAGTTACTGTACCTACCTTCAGAATGTACAATCCGGATGGGACCTGGTTTAAAGAGGGTCATGGAGTCGATCCTGATATAGAGGTGTTAGAAGACCCAACTCAGTTGGCAAAAGGGATTGACCCGCAATTGCAAAAGGCCATCGAACAGGTGATGGAGTCCGTGCGTAAACGTGGACCTCTCCACCCAAAAACACCGAGCAAAGAGAAAAGGACTTAGGAAGCTCTTTATCTGCTTGATCGCCTGAAAGGAGATCAAGCGAGGTGGTAGTCGAATTTGGCCTAAAAGTTTCTACTTTTATCTCCATGACCTGCATCCTACGGTGGGCCAAACACGGAATCATCTGCGCTTTGACCTTATTGCTGCCTATTTTCCTGGGAGCTCAAAATCTCCTGAGTGGCTCTGGCGGAGCTTTTCTTGGCAGCCTTGGCAGCATCAAAAGTGTGGCTCATGGATCTGTGTCTATGATTGGGAACCCAGCAGGAATAGCGGGGACTAAGCATCTCTCTTTGTATGCGGGGG
>CAJQNM010000126.1 GCA_905479665.1 uncultured Saprospiraceae bacterium | reverse complement strand
AGATTTTAATGGTCATTTGAGCAATCCTTTTTATTTCAAATGGATATTGGATCTTGTTCCATCTGAGATTTGGGTGGAACAGCGGCTTGTTGAGTTTAATATTCGATTTAAAGAGGAGGCCCATTTGCGCGATCAGGTCCAGGTCCGTATCCGGCGGACCTCAGATCATATATTTGAGCACGAGATGGCAAAGGGTGACATGACCATAGCCTTTGCTCGATCTCAATGGGGCAATCGATAGTAACAATGAATAACTAGGTTCGTCATAGCTTTTATGAAACAACACATCCCAAAAACTTGGACAGGACTGATACCGATGGTACTGGTCTATTTAGTTCTTCGTCTAATCAGCAATGAAGGGTATGGTTTTCATCGTGATGAATTTCTTTACTTGGCCCAAGGCCAGCACTTGGCCTGGGGATTTTGGTCAAACCCACCTGGCCCAGGGTTTTTCTCTTGGCTCAGCCAAAGCACCTTAGGTGATTCTGTCGGAGCCTTGCGGTTTGTTCCTTCGGTTTTGGCGGCAGCGACTGCTTTTCTTGCCGGACAGATGGCACGCGAAATGGGTGCCCAGCGGTATGGGCAATTTTTGGCAGCTTTTTCTGTGATGGTTTCAGTAGCGTTTCTCCGTGTGTTTTTACTCTTTAATCCAGTACCGTTTGATGTTTTTTATTGGACACTCTATTCGTATCTCCTGGTCCGGTTTGCTGCACGACGGGAAGATTATCTGCTCGTATGGTTTGGTGTGTTTTGTGGCTTAGGTCTTTTGAATAAATATTCTGTTGCGCTATTTATATTGCCTCTGATTATAGTCCTTCCTTTGTCAGGATTTAAAAACATTCTTGCAAAGAAATATTTTTGGGTGGGTGTCTTCGCGTGTGTTGTCATCATATTGCCAAATTTATTTTGGCAGATACAGCATGGTTTTCCAGTGATACAGCACATGGAAGAACTTCGCGGCAGCCAGTTGGTGAATGTGACATATGCTGCATTTTTATCCGATCAGCTATTGTTTAATCTAAATATTATTCCTGTCTGGATCGTGGGCCTGTATTTTTGTTTTTCAGAAGAGGGAAAGAAATTTCGGCTTTTAGCACTCCTTTTCTTGGGTGTCATTTCCCTTATCTTGGTTCTTCACGGCAAGAGCTATTACACCCTTGGTATCTATCCAGTGATGATAGCAGCTGGTGCCGTCATGTGGGAAATTTGGGCATTAGAGAGGAAATGGTTGCAGATTGCCTTACCGGCTTTGGCGATACTCATTGCCCTCCCTATCCTGCCAATAGCTTGGCCTTTCCTAACCGCTGAGAAGATGGTGGAATTTGGACGAAACTATGGCATTGAGTCATTCTTTCGCTGGGAGGATGGGGAGATTCATGAATTGCCACAGGACTTTGCAGATATGCTGGGCTGGCCAGAACTTGTGGATCTTGTGAATGACGTGTATGTGACATTGGAGGACAAGGAGAATTGCTTGATTTATTGCTCCAACTTCGGTCAGGCTGGAGCAGTCGACCATTTTGGCAAGGCCTATGATCTCCCTCCTGTGCATAGCTTTGCAGACTCCTGGCGATTGTGGTTGCCAGATACCGTGCCCGCATCTTCCAGTACCCTTATTTATGTCAATGATAACCTGGGTGAGGATGTCAATGCACTTTTTACCAAGATCACCTTGATCGGGCAGGTTGAGCAAAAGTTTGCCAGAGAAAGAGGTACGCTGGTTTATCTCTGTGAGCAACCGCGCTCGAGTCTGTCCGAATTTTTTAATGGTCGGATGAACGAAGTGCGGATGGCAAGTGGATTGCCGTAATTTATCCTTAGCTTCATTCGGCAGTTATTTGCACACCATCTAAATCATCTTTGAAAGACTTCATGAAGACGTATCAGACAGAATACCTTATTGTCGGCGCAGGTATTGCAGGTATAGTTTGTGCCATTGAGCTGCTCGAACAGGGCCGTAAAGTGACGATCGTGGATCGAGATATAGCCGATGGCCTGGGTGGGCTGGCCCGCTGGGCTTTTGGGGGGATGTTTTTTGTAGACAGCAAGCATCAACGAAGAGCCGGTATCAGAGATTCTCTAACGCAGGCAAAAGAGGATTGGTGGTCCTGTGCTCAATTTGCTGAGTCAAATGAGTGGGGCCCCAAATGGGCTGATCAGTTCTTACATCTTTGCACCACGCATGGCTATGACTGGCTGAAGAAAGGCGGTGTAAAATTTCTCCCCATCATCAACTGGGCTGAGCGTGGCATGCTAAAACTTGGCAATTCGGTTCCACGATTTCATATGGTGTGGGGCACCGGCTGGCATCTTACACGCAATTTGGTGAGCAAGCTTCGCGGGCATAAGCGGGCTGAAGGTCTTTCTTTTCTTTTTGAGCATCGTGTCACGGCACTGCTTGAGGAGGCAGGTCGCATCGGTGGTGTGAGAGGAAGGCTAGAAACGACCGGCGAAGAGTTTCTGATCAATGCGGATGTCACCATTATTGCTACTGGCGGCATCAACGGGAATCTGAAAAAGGTGCGTGATCACTGGTATGCTCCCTGGGGTGCTCCGCCGGAGACGATTCTGAATGGGGCCCATAAATATGCTTTGGGAGATTTGCACGATGCGACCGAACAAATAAATGGAAGCGTAGTAAACCTTGATTTGCAATGGAACTATGCTGCAGGCATCCATCACTATGCACCTCGCCACCCCGATCATGGGCTTAGTTTGGTACCTGGTAAATCTCATTTGTGGCTCAACTACCAAGGCCGTCGCTTCGGTCCACCTCCGCTCATGAGCCCTTATGATACCCGCTATCTCGTGGAGCAAATTTGTCGGGAGCCCATTAAATATTCTTGGCAAATATCAAATCTGAAAATTGCCAATAAGGAGTTTGCGATCTCTGGCTCGGAACATAATGAAGCCTTGCGTGACCGTAATATTGTCCGGTTTGCCATACAGACACTGACCGGGGGAAATCGAAAACTAGTGCAGAAGATAAAGGAGGAGTGTGAGGACTTTATTGTAGCTGACACCCCACCGGAGCTTGTGGATAAGATGAACGCACTCACCGGTGAAGCTCACGTAGAACTAGATACGGTACGAGCGGAAATAAATGCCTTTGATCAGCAAATAGCTTTGCCTCCTGAGCAGCGCAGCGACGAACAAATCAAACGGATCCTGGACGTGCGAAAATACAGCGGTGATCGATTTCGTACGAGCAATTTGCAACCCATCATGGATCCGAAGGCTGGACCTTTGATCGCCATCCGAAGTTTTATTCTTTCGCGCAAGAGTCTTGGCGGGATTGAAACAGATCTACAATGTCGGGTGCTAAGTCACAAAGACGCTGCCGGTGAGCAGCATCCGATTCAGGACTTATACGCCATTGGTGAGGCAGCAGGCTTCGGTGGTGGAGGTATGCACGGCGAGGGATCATTAGAGGGGACTTTCTTGGCGGCTTGTGTCATCACGGGAAGAGTGTGTGCGGCTGCTTTGGACGATCGCAAGTTGGGATAGTCGCTGGTGATGCGTACTTTCAGCGGTGATGCAGAAGGTGGTGAATCTGATTGATGGTCTCAACGATGGGCTGGGTAGAGGGGTGAGTTACTTCAACCATCTTTTAGTCTGGCTGATCTGCATTGATGTCTTGATGCGTTATTTTTTCAGTGCCAGTCAGATTTGGATTATGGAGCTGGAGATTTATTTCTACGCATTTCTTTTTCTGCTGGGCAGTGGCTTTGCCTTTCGACATGATCGACATGTCAGAGTAGATGTATTTTATGCAAGGATGTCGCCAAGAGGTAAGGCCATTGTAGATCTACTAGGAGGTATTTTATTTCTTTTGCCTTGGTCGCTGATTGTGATGTGGGTTTCATGGGACTATGCAGTGATGTCCTTTAAGATCGGTGAAGGGTCATCGCAACCAGGAGGACTACCCGCTATTTGGATTTTAAAATTTTGCATTTTCTTCGGATTTCTTTTTCTCTTTTTACAGGGCATATCATCTGTGCTGAAAGCGGTTTTATTTTTATCCCATAAAACCGATTCCTATCCTGGAGACGCGGACTTTCTTAGTTCAGAACAGCACTGATGGAGATTCTCGCGATCATTTTATTTGTCCTCATTTTTGTGCTTATTCTGAAAGGCTATCCAGTAGCCTTTACCTTGGGCGGAGTATCTGTTCTATTTGGTTTGGCCTTGATGGTTTTTGCGCCCGATTCTTTTTCTTTTTCCGATTTCCGCCTATTGGCCAATCGGATGATGGGCACGATAAAAAATTACGTACTGATCGCCATCCCATTGTTTATCTATATGGGTATCATGCTGGAAAAATCTGGCCTGGCCCAAGACCTGCTCGAGACGATGGCACTTCTCTTTGGAAAGATACGCGGTGGCCTTGCCATCTCGGTCGTTATTGTCGGTGCATTGCTGGCAGCCTCTACAGGGATTGTGGGAGCCACCGTGGTGACGATGGGTTTAATTAGTTTGCCGACTATGTTGCGTCGCGGGTATGCGCCACCACTAGCCACTGGAGTCGTTGCGGCATCGGGCACACTTGGTATTATTATTCCACCATCGATAATGTTGGTGCTGCTTGCCGATACCATTAATAGTAGCAATCGTGGCGGTGATGCCGTAGATGTGGGGACCATGTTCTCATCCGCTCTGTTACCAGGCCTGGTCTTGGTGGTGCTGTATGTACTCTACATTGCCATCCGGGCATTC
>CAJQNM010000125.1 GCA_905479665.1 uncultured Saprospiraceae bacterium | reverse complement strand
GTGGTATACCTGAAGGCATCATAAGAATAAAAAGTTTTAAGTTGGTTTTTCGTTTTGTTTTGAAAAGCCCGCCATAATACATTTGGCGGGCTTTATTTTTTGTGCTTTTATGAAAGCAAATTTATAGCGTCGAATCATTGCAGTGAGTATTTCTGATGTATACCCAATTATCGTGTCGTGGGCCGTGGTTCAAAAATGGAAGTGTGCCTCAAATTTGTCCAGCAAGGGGGACTATCGCTTGATCAGCTTCAGATGAATGGGTTTTTTTGGTCGTAAGGTGACCATCGGCCTGATTTCGACAGATTTTGCGGGAGCAGTTATTTGAAATTTTTGCAAAAAATGCACCAGCACCAATTGCATTTCCATCATGGCAAAATTATTGCCGATGCAAAGCCGTGGACCACCGCCAAAAGGAAAATATGCGAAAGGAGTTTGAGCCAATTTATTTTCGGGACTGAAACGCTCAGGATTAAATGCCTCTGGAGCCTCCCATAGGTCGGGATCATGATGAGTGCCATACACGTAAATGATCATCAGCGCACCTTTGGGTAGTATGAGACCTGCTACCTCATCTTCTTCCAAAGCCACGCGATCGATGACCCAAGCGGGCGGATAAATGCGCAGCGCTTCCTCGATCACCTGTCGGGTATAGCTGAGCTGAGTGAGGTCTGTAAAGGTGGGGGTCTGACCCGCCAGTACGTGCTCTATCTCCGAAGTTATTTTTTCCAAGGAGTCAGGATGTCGACTCAATAAGTAGAATATCCAAGCCAGGGCATTGGCAGAAGTCTCGTGGCCGGCTACAAACAGGATCATGCTTTCATCAAGCAGTTGCTGTTCAGTCATTCCCTTGCCAGTGTCTTCATACCGAGCGTCGAGCAACATCTGTAGTAGATCATTTTGAGGAACTCCAGAAGCCACCCGCTGGCGAATGAGATTCAGAATGATACCTTTTGTTTGCTGGGCAAGTTTATCATGATGTCGCATTAGCCCACTGATTTTAAACCAGGGCAGTTTATAAGGCTGTCTCACCTGCTGGATAATAAATTCCTGAAGGATATTGAGATTCTCACTTAGCAACCGCATGTCTTCGGCACCAATGGAAGTACTGAAAAGGGCCTTGGCAATGATGTTAAATGCCAAAGTATGTGTGGTCGCTGAGATATCAACGGAGGAGTCGAGTGAGAGCTCCTGAAAATAGTGGTCAATTTCAGGATTCATCAAATTGACCAGCTCTTTAAGGCGATCGTGATGGAAACCTGGTTGAATCAAACGCCGTTGCTTCAACCAGTAAGCTCCTTCTGAGGTCAGCAGGCCTCCACCCACATATTTCTTCAGCACGCCTGTCTGGATATTAGATTTGCGATAATTGCGATTGTTTTTCTGCAGTATATGCTGAATAACTGCAGGATCAACAGTGGCAATGCCCTTTTTCACCCCTCCAATATGAAAACTATACGTGCGGCCATATTTCTGGAAATTGTCACTCATGATCGGGACCGGATTTGCGGCGAAACGAAAAGTACGCTGCAATGAAACCCATCTGGGTACTATCGGGGGGATGGAAGCGGACATTTAATTTCTAATTGGAATAGACCTGCAATATACAAGTAGATAGTCGCTCGGATTGATCCTTAAACCCAACTTATGCATTAGATTATCTGCTACAAGCCAAGACACCTGCGAACTCAAAGACGTCCTGCAATTTTCCTTCTCACCGTAAGAATGCCTACGATTGCGAGGTAAAATCACAGTGGAGCCCTTGATTTCTTTGGTTTTTTGACTTTCGCAACGAAAACCCAATGCATAAATTGGGTTAAGGAATCCGTATTTTAATGCTCACAATGGGTGTGGTAGTAAAAGTCATTTTTAGCATATTGATTCTAGTCGGAGCGCTTGCATGTGGTCCGATAAGCGAGGTGACTGACCAGTCTGGCGAAGAATATTTCGTGCATGAAGTCCAGCCTATTATTCAGGCTAAATGTATCTCTTGTCATGGTGATGATCCTGATAATCTGGAGGGAGGTCTGGATCTACGCTCTGCTGGAGGATTGGCCAGAGGAGGAGATGAGTTTGCAGAATTAGTTTTGCCCGGGCGTCCCGAATTCAGCCCTTTTTACCAGGCAGTGACAAGAGAAGATCCTGAATTTAGCATGCCTCCACGTGAGCGTGAAGCACTAACAAGTGAAGAAATTCAGACCATATACAGTTGGATCGTTGCAGGCGGACCATGGCCAGGCCCCGAGCGGCAAAAAGAAATTGCGGCAAAAGGAGCAGTGAAAAGTTCACGAGTCTCTTTTGCCCATCTGGGAGGCCAAAATGATACCTGGAACAAACGCACTTATCGTGAAGCAGACCTGTGGGCCTACGCACCACTGTCAAAATCCAGGTTGCCAGAGGGATATGAGCACATCCATCCGATCGATGCGTTTATTCAGGTTAAGCTAGATGAAGCCAAAATTACCCCGGCTCCTCTTGCCGACACTGCACACTTGCTGAAGCGAATGTCTTACGACCTACTTGGTCTGCCCCCGGATCAGGCAATGCGTGATTTACTTGCAGAACAAGGTTTTGCAAAACTGATTGATCGGCTACTTGAGAGCCCTCATTACGGAGAGCAGTGGGCGCGACATTGGTTAGATGTGGTGCGCTACTCAGACAGCGATGGCTTTTCAAATGACTTTAGTAGACCCAATGCCTGGCGCTATCGCGACTACGTCATCCGTAGTTTTAATCGAGACAAACCTTATGATGAATTTGTGCGAGAACAAATTGCCGGCGACGAAATGGATTCTGAGAACCCGGAGTATTTGATTGCTACTGGGTTTTTGCGGATGGGACCCTGGGAGCATACCGGTATGAGTGTGGCCGCAGAGACAAGGCAGTTCTATTTGGACGATGTCACCAATATAGTTGGAGAAACTTTTTTGGCCACTCCACTGAATTGTGCACGCTGCCATGATCATAAATACGATCCCATTGCAACCAGGGATTATTACCAAATACAGGCAGCTTTTGCCACGACTCAGTTTGCCCAACGTGAGGCTCCCTACCTCTCAGAAGAAAATCTTGAGATGATGGATGGCGAACGTCAACGTGTCTACCAATGGCTTGAGCGTATCGAAGACGAACAAGAACAATTGGCGCACAAAGAAGAGGAGGCGGCCCGTCAATGGTACAAATTACGTGGACTCAAATATCGTGGGAAGAAAGACCGTAAACGGGGTAAAAATGCCGAAGAGCACCCACCTCGTTACATAGGGTTGTCTTTTGCCGATTTGGGATATCGCAAGATTTTGCAAAAG
>CAJQNM010000124.1 GCA_905479665.1 uncultured Saprospiraceae bacterium | reverse complement strand
TTGGACCCCGCGGCCTGCGCGAGGACAAATTCCCTTAGCAGAATCAAAGATTCTGAAGCTCATTTGCCCCTCTAACCAAACCTCTCCTGAACATGCTTCTGCAGCGCCGGATCTATGATCAATCTCCTTAGAAAGGAAGGCGGTTTCTTCTTGAGGTATTTTTCTGCTCGCATTGCCTGACTTCTTTCTTCGAACTCAATACTGACTTGCAACTCCCATGGTCGATATTTAGAAGTGCAGCTTTTTTCAGAAAAATGGTTGTGGAACTCAAGACGCTTATCCAGATCTCCTGTTTGGCCCCACATAGTACTTGAGGTACTTGGACTGTGTAAGACGTATACCTGATACATAGATGGTTGTACTAAAAAGACCCGGTTACAACCGGGTCTTTCTTCTAGCGCCTCCTCAAGGACTCGAACCTTGGACCTACGGATTAACAGTCCGCCGCTCTAACCAGCTGAGCTAAGGAGGCATTTAAGGAGTGCAAATTTAGTCTATTGTGGGAAATACACAAAGAAAGAATGATGGAGATGATCCTGGGTCCCTCATAGAGGACCCCGCTGCAGGTGCGGGATAAATTCGATTTCTCCCAATCAGAGATTGTGGATCTCATTTACCGCTCTAACCAGCTGAGACAATCAATCAGTTACAGCAAAAAACCCCCCAATGGGGTGATTGTGGGTGTACAGAAGCCGAACTAACTTGCTTACAATAGGTAAAGGCACGTTCAAACCCCTTTTCCTTCCAAAGTTATAGTATGAACACGCACGACATTTTCAACCGGCTCCTTCCAATTTGCATTGCTGCAAATCGCCCTCGTCACATTCAAAATTGTAAACCAGTGAGAACAACAAGAGTCATCCTTTGTCTAATGGGCTGTCTACTCCTTGCCGATGCATGGTCTCAGGACGTCAACAACAGCGTCAACCAGTTTCGAGACTATCGAAATCAACAACTCAACATTGCTGGGGGTATATCCATTACCAATAACTTGTACACGGCCAGTGGCATCGCACCCCGTCGGGACAAATTTCAATGGATGGTCAACATGAATGCCAATCTGAGCTTCATGGGTATCTCAGCTCCGTTTGCCTTCAACTTTTCCGATGGCAACCAGCAGTTTAACTTGCCTTCCTACACCTTTACTGGCATCAGCCCGACCTACAAATGGGCCACTGTACACCTTGGAGATCGCAACATGCTCTTCTCCAGATACACTCTGGCCAACATTAACTTTACTGGTGCCGGTGTTGAGCTTCAGCCTGGCAAATGGCGCGTCGCTGCCATGACAGGTCGGTTGCGCCGAGCGGTCGCCGAAGACCTCAACAGCAGACAGATGCTCGATCCCGGATATGCCCGCAAAGGATGGGGATTTAAAGTGGGTTATGGAGACCGTGACTTCTCGCTGGATTTCATCCTTTTTGGAGCCCAAGATGATCCCAACTCAATCGCTACACCGACAATCGCAGACGTGCTTCCAGCAGAAAATGTGGTCGCAGGAGTGCGAGGCACCAAGACCCTCTTCAAGCGGTTGGCGATCGACTTTGATCTGGCCCGTAGCGCTCTCAACAAAGATCGCCGCCTAGAAAATAGGGATCCCAGCTTCGATGGAATAAAGTATTCCATCCTCGGCTTGTTTACACCCAACGAATCGGCCACCTTCGGAAATGCCAGCAATGTAGGCCTCAGCTATCGAGGCAATGCCTACAACATCAGACTGGGATGGGAGCGCATCGATCGTGGCTTTAAGACCCTGGGCTCGCTTTTCTTTAACAGTGACCTCGAAAATTGGACTGGCCAGCTGAGCACCAAGTTTCTGAAAAACAAAATGACGCTGGCACTCAATGGTGGTTTGCAACGATCGAATCTGGATAAGGGAGAACAAACCTCAAGTAATCGTGCCATCGGTGCCGTCTCACTGAGTTACACGCCATCCGATAAATGGTTTTTTACAAGCTCCTATTCCAACTTTGAAAACTCCACCAAGCTGCGGGCACAAAACGATCCTCTCAGTCCGATCGACTCTATCTTTCTGGCGCAGGTGACCCAAGCGGCCAGCTTTGTCACCAACTATCAAATCCGGGAAACGCTAAATCCTTCATCTATCTCCCTGATGTTTAATTATCAAACCGCCAACAGCATCGAAAACGATGTCGTGGTCGAAGATGCCAAATCAAAGTTTTACAATACGGTGTTGTCATACAACTATAAATGGGACTTACCTGATGTCTCACTGACTACCTCCTTGAGCTACAACAAGAGTGACTTTGCCCTGATTAATACGACTACATTGTCAAGCACCGTGTCCCTGGCCAAATCATTCGCCCAAAAGAAATTGAATGCGGGCTTCCGTACCACCTTCAGCAATGTATCTATGGATGCCAGCGGAGCAGATCGGGTGTTCGCACTTGGTCTGCACGGCAACTATCAACTGCCCCACAATCAAGGGCTGTCGGCCTCGATAAATTTCCTGCGTCGGTCTGGTTCGATCGCAGATCGCCCATCATTTAGCGAGATCTATGGTGACATCCGCTACATCTATCAATTTACCACCCAAGCCAGATTATTTAAGAATAAAGCAGAATCAACTCCTGATGATGAAGAATAACATATTAATCGTACTGACAGCAATTCTGATCTGCCTTGCCGGCAATGTGCACGGCCAGAAAGCCTTCCCTGTCAATATCGTCACTCAAGCAATGCCCCCGCACTCTGGAGTACTCTCTGACTTTGTTGCTCCGGGTCTCAATAAGATGGCAGTGACTATGGTGCTCAACGACATCAACGAGCTTTCCTACCAGGTGCGCCTGAAGCTAACCATTGAAGGCGGTGGGATCCGCATCGAGACCAATCCGAATGCAAATTTCAACCCCATCACATTGAGCTATGGAGCTCCCGTGCATGTAATCAGTGCAGACCTGATCCCTTATTTTGATCTGAACAACCTGGTCTTCTCCGGAATCACCAAACAACAATACCTCGATCAAGGAGGATTACCGGACATGCTCTACAACTTTTGCTTCGAGGCTGTCGACTACGATCGTTCTAGTGAAGATGCTGCCTCAGCTCCCAGTTGTGCGCTAATCGATGCTGTAGTAAACGACCCTCCAGTCATTCTGTCTCCTATTGGAACCACCCTCACATCCAATCCACAGCAACTGGCCATTCAATGGCAAGCCATGCATACCGGCACATTTCCGACCGAGTACGATGTAGAGGTTTACGAATATCCCGAAGCTTCTACCTTGACCATCGATCAGATTTTTGATTTTCAGCAGCCTTTCTTTTCCAAGACCTTGATGAGCGCCACAACTACGGTCGTTTCTGCAGCAGATCCTCCTATGGTAGGAGGTCGTAGGTATTTATTACGGGTGCGCGCTCGTGATATTACTGATACCCACTTCTTTAAGAATCAGGGTTGGAGCGAGTATCAAGAGTTTTATTACGGAGATCAATGCCAGTCACCCGAAGGCCTCCAGATTGTCAACTCGGATGCTGAATCAGCAGAATTGGGCTGGCTCGCTGGCTTCGGGTACACCACATATCTGGTCCGATACCGCAACATCTCAATCGCTGGATCACCCTGGTATGAAGACGAAACCAATTTTGTGCAGCATACCGTCGCTGGACTCACAGAGGGAGCATCATACGAGTTTCAAGTGGGGAGCTTGTGTGGAGGTACGAACCCGAGTTCATGGTCTCAGAGTGTGATCCTGGACATTCCCATACCTGACCTTGCGCAGGGAGACTACCAGTGTGGAGATGTCCCCTCACTCACCAAGCCTCTGGGCCTCTATCAAGTACCCAATCTTAACAATGGGGATCAAATCAAGATAGGCCACTTCAATATGCTGCTTACCAGCGTCACCAAGAACGGCGACAGCTATGCAGGAAAAGGTAAAATCTATGTGCCCTGGATCGGACGCAATCTCAAAGTGGTATTTGGCGCCATAAAAGTCAATGCCGAAAAGGAGGTCTATGATGGAAATGTCGAGGCAGAAACGACGATCGAAGATAAAGTATCGAGCCCTAAATCTCCCGAGCAAGACTTCAGTTTTTGTGAAATGCCCGCCAATACATCGCAAGATTCCTCCCAAGTAGATACAACTGCAGGTCCTGTTGCTGCAATCGATACGACCACCGGCCCATCTCCCACTGATAGCAGTCTGGTGCAAGGAGGCACCAATCCGAACGATACATCATTCGTGGCGCCAAGCACGGTAGGCTCGTCCTTTTTTCACGACATCGAAGGATCTGTTCTACCAGTGGGCCTCAAACCGGACGGAGTCAAGTATACGATCATGATCAATAAGATGGTCTTCTTTCCCAATAAGGCTGCACAATTAGATGCCAAACTAACTACGAAAATCCCTGGCATAAATCGCAATTACACATTCGTGTCGAAGGGCACCAGCTTTCATCCGGGGGGAATGAGTGGAGAATCTCGCTTGATGCTTCCCGGCAAAATCAGTGTGCCTCTGCAAGGCAAGTTCCGCTTAAACATACTCACCGAAAACAATAATTCTTACGTCTCTTGGGATTGCAACGGTTTCAAGAAATTTAGCCTTGACGCATCGGTAGATATTTGTCCCAGCATCATCGTCCCAGTAGATGCCAACCTAAAACCCGATACGACAAGCTATGTAACTTCCAAATTTTACATCAGTGTCGAAGATTTGGAGTCAGTTGTGGTCGAGCTGTCCATCCAACCCTTCGAGGTGCGACGCCTACCTGGATTCGTCTGGTCGGTCGATCGAGCTGTTTTCGATTTTAGCGACAAGAGCACACCAGCCGGCATGCAATTTCCGATTAACTACAATCATCCCGATGTCAGCTCAAAGGGTGCGCCAGGAAAATTATGGCAAGGATTTTACATGAAGAGTGCCAGGGTAAAACTCCCCGATGCCATCACTCAATCAGATACCACAGATCAGTTTGACATCGACTTTCAGACGGGGGCGGTCACCGATACGCAGCTCATTCACAACCAAGTACGAAAGGGGATCACCGTCGGTGTGCAAAATCTGGTCATTGATTACACCGGCTTTTCGGGAGCCATTTTTGGCACTGACCTACTCACTCTGGAGGAAGGAAAAATCGGCACCTGGCGAATGTCTGTCGACTCGATTGCGGTAAATGTCAAGCAGAACATACCCAACGGAGGTGCCTTTATGGGGAAGCTCAGAATCCCCATGTTTGATTCGACGACGCTCGGCTACAAGGCGGTGATCATGCCTATGACATCGCAATACCTCTTTAAAGTAGATGTCAAAGACCAGATGGTGCTTAAGTCGGGAGCCATGGGTGGATCGAGTTTTGTGATCGACAAGAATTCTGCCATCAGTGTGGAGTATACCGAACTCAAAGGCTTTATCGCGAAGGCAGTCCTCAACGGTACGGCGACCTTTAGCTCACCCGTAAAAAGTCAGGACAATGGATCTCCTGGCCAAACTGCCTCCGGCCCCGCCAAAGACTCCTTGCAGATTCATGGCATTGCCTTTCAGGATCTGGAGCTGTCGACGAAAGAGCCCTATCTCAAACCAGGGACCTGGCAATATTCGAGCAATGGCAAGCAAGATGAACTGGGCAAATTTCCGATTACCATCAACGCGATTGGTTTTATCAAAGATCAGGTCACCGAAGAAGTCGGTTTTGTGATTGATGCAGATGTAAATCTGATGAAGGACACCTCAGGCGGTTTTGCCGCAGGGGGTCGCATCATGGTATTGTGCAATATTGATGTGATCGACGGTGTCCAGCAATGGTCCTTCTCCAGAGTCAAGGTCGAACGGCTGAGCCTGGATGTAAGTGGCCCAGGATATGCATTCAAGGGTCGGATCGACTTTTTTGAAAACAACCCCGTCTTCGGTACTGGTATGCGCGGAGCAATACGGGCATCATTCCAACCCAAAATCGAAGTGGGTGCGGTCATCCAATTTGGCGAGGTAGATGGGTATCGCTATTGGTTTGCTGATGCAGCAGTGAGTTTTGCCCCGGGGGTTCCGCTCGGGCCCTCCGGCCTGTCCCTCTATGGATTTGGGGGCGGCGCGTACTATCATATGCGCAGAGAAGGATTCTCGAAAGTCACACTGCCGGAGCCCACACCCGGGAGTTCAAAGGATTCACTAAGTTTTGATGATATCCCATCGGCACTCGGGCAATCGCTGACGGGAATAAAATATGTACCTGACAATAGCATACTAATCGGCATCAAGGCGATGGTCGCCCTGGGCACAGCGTCCCGTGAGGTCTTTAATGCCGAGCTGCAGTTTGAAATCAATTTCAATGCCAGTGGCGGATTAAATCAAATCGGATTTCTTGGCGATGCGCGCTTCATGACTCCTCCAGGACCGGATCAAGACCCACAACTGAGAGTCGTGTTGGATATGCTTTACGATTTTCCCAATGAGTCCTTTCATGCACAGCTCGACGTATATGTCAATGCGGCCGGTGGAGTGATTCGCGGGGCCTATCCGCTGGGTCTGGCCGGTACCGGCGTCATTCACGCCGATCCGAAAGATTGGTATATCCATCTGGGCACGCCAGACAATCGCGTGCGTCTTGCCCTCGACCCGAAAGGGATGGCCAACATGAAAGCCAAGAAATCTGGAGGTGGCCGTACAGCAGCTCAGGATTCTTTGATCCCAGACATTGGCATCATGCTCACAGCCTACCTGGATGTGGGTACGATCATACCCGATTTTCCTACACCATTTAGTCATAATCCAGCCATCCGCTCAAAGGTGCAGGCCATATTGGGGGATATTGATCTCCCGGCCCGTACGGGCAATCCACTGCTTGACCAGGGGGGAGGCATCATCTTTGGAGCCACGCTCGATGTCATCATGCCTGAGCTCACTTTCTTGATTTTCTACGCCGAGTTTGCGGCCAGTCTAGGATTTGATGTGATGTTGAAAAATTATGGCCCAACTGCACGCTGTGCCGGTAACGAAGCCTCCGACCAACCCATTGGCATCAATGGGTGGTATGCGACAGGCCAGTTTTTTGCCTATATCGCTGGAGCCATCGGGATTAAAGTGAACATCTTTGGCATCAAGGGCAAATTTGAAATATTAAGCCTGGCAGCCGCAGCAGTGCTGCAGGCCAAACTACCCGAACCCTTCTGGGCCAGGGGCATCGTAGGGGGTCAATACCGTATACTGGGTGGTTTGATCAAAGGAAAATGTCGCTTTGAGTTTGAGGCCGGTAAGGTCTGTGATATAGTGGGTGCATCACAACTGGCAGGGCTTGAAATGATTTCATCTGTCACACCGGATGGGAATTCAGCCTCCGAGGTAGATGTTTTCATTCGTCCACAGGTCGCATTCAATATTGCCATCGGAGAAGTTTTTACCCTCACCAATGATAATGGCGATGACATTGACTACAAGCCTCGGCTTACTGAGTTTGCCATCATCGACAGCAAGAGCAAACAAGCGATTAATGGCCAGATCGACTGGAATTATGCCAATGACCTCTTAGCGTTCAAACCCTTTGATGTGCTCACGGGCAATCGCAAATACGAACTGAAAGTGCGCGTGCAATTCGATACTCGCAAAGAAGGTGAAGGATGGAAATTGCTCCTCAACGGTGAAAACAAACCAGAACAACAAGAGCGTATCGTAGAGTTTACTACTGGCCCGGCACCGGATTACATTCCAGAACACAACATCGCGTACAGCTATCCGGTGATCAATCAATATCAATTTCTCAAGGGAGAATCGGCCAATGGCTATGTCAAGCTCAAGCAGGGTCAACCATATCTCTTTGATGTAGATCGTGACAAATGGAATTTGGAGGCGTACACTATTCAAAATGCGGAAATCGTAAGCACATCCGCTCTATCGTACAACGGATCTGATCGACAGGTCAACTTTGCCATCGCCGCAAATCAAATCAAAGGCAATGAACTGACCCATTTGAGATTGGTGAATGCTCCGGCGATTGCAAACGTGGCCATCGATGCAAACCTCAATGTAATCGAGGCGGACAAATTGTCGGGAGTGAGTGCCAATGACTTCAATACGATGCTGGTCGAGGAGAGAAAACTTGAGGGCAGTATAGAAGCACTGGAAGTAACCGACATGCTGAGCTACCATTTCCGCACCAGCTTTTACAATACACTGCGAGAAAAAATGCTGGCTGCCGATATCTCCGGAGACTGGTTCAACCCCCTCTTTACCGATGCATCTGGCGGCTCGGCCCTGAGTATGGATGAGTTTGGGGTCTACTATTCTTCCTCAGAATATTTTGATGAGTTTGATCAAATAGGATGGCACAATGGCGATGAGCAAATCAAGCCATTGATCTACGCCGAGGCCGATCTTAATGTAACCGGCGATAATTGGTACAACCAGTTGATCTTTCCCTACATGTACCAGCATTTACCTTCTGGGTCTTTGCAAGTAACCTGGAGATCGCCGACCGAAGAGTTGGGGGTCATTCCTGTCTTGGCTGCTGGCATATACCAAAATGGTGAACCGCAGAGGCTCACGGAGCAAGAGGTTTCCAACAATGCACTTAATCCCCAAGAGCCCATCACCGGCATCAAGTATACCGTGCCTTACCGCATGTTTATGGATCATTTTGAATTTAAGAATGCGGTGAATCACTATGCCGTAAATAACTCACTCAGTCCAGGTCTGGAGAATTTCCTCAACGGCAATTTTGTCTATCCAAAGTATGGAGAGTACAAATTGAAGTTGCACTACCGGCTCCCCGGTTCGGAAAGTATCCACAGTACGACAGAAATCATGATCCCATATGGGATTGCAAACAAGACAAACTAATGAAGCATTCAATATCAATCTTTCTGGTCCTGTTGACATCTCTGGTCATGGCTCAGGAAAGCGAACAAGGTCTGGCGATGATCAGCAATTCTAACGGAAAGGTGATCAAGTTGCGCTGGGCACCCACCACCTGGCAGGTATGGAAAAAAGTGATGACGGGTGGTGTTTACATTGACCGCCACGTGATACGCCGCGACGGAGAGTTGTTGCCCCTGGAAGTCCGCTCTCAGGGCACCCGCCTGAATGCCGATCCCATCAAACCTTGGCAAGATCAGGATGCCTGGAAAGCACTGGCCGAGGAAGATGATTACGCTGCCATTGGCGCCCAAGCAATCTTCGGCCGTACGTTTCAGGTCGTCACCGAAGAGCAAGGAGGGGAAGCATCCCTGCTTGATATCGCCAAGGACCAGCAAAATCGCTTCAGCTTTGGTCTCTTTGCCGCCGATCACTCCTTTCGCGCAGCGACGGCCATGGGCCTTGCCCTGGTAGATTCGTTGGCTAGTGCTAGTGAGACATATGTCTATCAAGTCGTCGCTGCAGAACCTGGTAGCACCAACATCGATACCGGATTTGCCTCCGCCTCCCTCGATGAAGTCATCCCTCTGCCAAAAATCATCGATGTCTCATTGGCTTTTGAGTCAAACCAAGCCATCATCGCCTGGAATAAAAAACTGTACGAGACGACTTACGTGAGCTACACGGTAGAGCGATCTGACGATGGTGTCAATTTCTCGCCAGTGCATGCCAAGCCACTGATCAATCCTCAACGAGCAGAAGGCGACGATCGCTATATGATGTACGTCGATAGTTTCTCCACCAATGGCGTCGTCTTGCATTACCGAGTGATTGGCAATACCGCCTTTGATGAACAAGGACCTCCATCTGACGTGCTGCAAGGCCTGGGCATCGAGGATCTGCCTTTCAGTTTTCCTGTGATCGAGTCCGTACTTCCCTATGAGTCTGACGATCAGTTTGGCATCAGCTGGCGCTACAATGAAGGGGATGAAGAGCTCATCCTGGGATTTAAGATTTACCGCGCAGACAAAGTAGACGGTCAGTTTGAACTGCTCAATCCCAATGAGCTGATGGCCCCAAATTTGCGCTTTTTCGTCGATGAAAATCCGCTACCGACCAACTACTACAAGGTCGTGGGCATAGACCAGTACGATCGCGAAGTCGCATCGTATGCTGCCCTTGCTCAACTGGCAGATGCCACCCCACCAGTGCCACCTGTGAATGTGCGCGGTACGGTCATGGAAGATGGCACCATGGTCATCACTTGGGATGAAAACAGCGAAGCAGATTTGCTAGGCTACCGAGTGTGGATGAGTAATGACTCGACCGATGAGTTTACTCAAATGACCACTCAGGTACATCCGCGCAATGTGTACCTGGACAGCACCAATCTCAACACGCTAAGCCGAGAAATCTACATCAAAGTGGCCGCCTATGATTACCGACAAAATATGTCGGATATGTCCTTGATGGCAACTCTAGTGCGACCAGATACCATACCCCCTTCGACTCCCGTGATCCGCGATATCTCTTTTGAAAATGAGATGGTTAAGATCGAATGGGTGGGCAGCGGCAGTGATGATCTAGCCAGCCATGAGCTGTGGTACCGACCAAACCAGGGCGAATGGCAGCTGCTCAAAAATATCGATGCTGGCGAAGAAACCATCCGCATTACGGACTTTCAATCCGGAGCTGGAAATTTTTACCAGATCCGCGCAGTCGATGTGGCTGGCCTCAGCAGTGAGAGTCAGGAAGTCTCCATCTTCGCCACATTTTCCGGCGGTGTACCGGTACCCTGGAATGTGCGAGCGGTGGCCGATCGTCGATCGAAAGCAGTGGTCCTCGAATGGGAATACCTCACCGAGGCCGCCGTGAGTCATTTTATCATACTAAGAGCCGACGGTGTCGAAGAGTCAGTAAGTACCCACCAGCTAGTAGCTGCAGATGATGTAAAAATTGATCATCGCCGCAGGGCTCTTTTTCGCTACAGCGATCATCGACTGCAGATGAATTCCAACTACCTCTACGCCGTGCGAGCCGTACTCACCACTGAGCAACAATCTCCGATTAGCGAAACAATTCAAATTCAGTATTAAGATGAGAAACGCATTTATAGTACTTTTTCTGGTTTCCTTATCTGCACGGTCGGCAGCACAAGGCACTCTCAACCTCGAGGTCGCCCTCATGTCGTGGTCATGGAGCAATTTTGACGATGATGGCTGTTGTTTTGGCAATACGGCAGATCCGGCATTTTTCATTGAAATGCAACCGCAGTTTTATCAAAACGGAAGTCAAATCAATATCCCAGGCACTAGCCAGACAGAGTGGTGTTGGGCTGACGATGACGCTGGCGTATCTGGAAGTTTTGATTTTAGTCTATTTGGCTTTACTCCTGAGCTTTTGGCACGGAGGTGGAACATTCCAATCGATGCTGCCGCCAATTCAGGATTTAATCTTTGCGGGTTTAGTGGTCTAGCCATGCGGTTACCGCGACAGCAGTACTTTGAAAAGGAATCGAATCATGGCGACAACTGCGGTCCATATAGAACTGGAGATAAAGGTCACTCTCTAAGTACCGGTGCGACATTCCGGATTGGAATTAGAGCTCCTTCTCCAAATGTCTGGCACACATGGTCGATAACCGGAGGAGATGGAACAGCAAGCATGACCTTAAATTTTCAGATCCGATACACCTTTGATGTAATCAAAGAGGCCTTGACCTATCAAAACACAGGAGGTGGTGTACAAAGTACCTTTTGCGAGGGAGACCTGTACCGTATTACCGCAGAGTACAAAGACCCTCATTACATAGGTGGTCGCTTTGAATGGCAACAATCCTCCACTGGTGCTGCTCCTTGGGCGCCCACAGCGGGAACGGGTCACTTTATCGATCGACCCATAACAAATCCAATTACACATTATCGAGTGCGGATGGTTCAAAATCCTGGAAGTAGTCCTTTCGATCGTTGCACCTATGATCACCAGGACTGGATATATACTACTGCGATTGCCGCCCCTACTATCGTACCTGCCCCTCCAAACACCGCAAACATCAACGCAACAGTCACCCGCACATGCCCCGGTGAATCTATGAGTATGACACTCAGCAGCATTTCAAACTATGACCAATCGACGATCATTAAGCTTACTGTCACGGATGGCCCCAATGGCACCGGAAATGTTGTGGGTAATTCAGAGATGGATGGGCCTGTGTCCTCCATCCTGCCGTACACCATTGGCGGACTAGCCGAGGGAACTTACAGCCTTAAAGTCACAACTGTGATAAGTGAAGCTGGAGTTCCAAATAATGTGATCGCAAACTGTACCAAGGTTGTAAACCTGGGCACTGTATCCCATTACTCCCAACCCTCATTTACCACCACAAAAACAAATCCGTTGTGTTTTGATGGCACCGGAAGGGTCCAGATTAATGTTACTGGAGGAGTCGCGCCATACTGGTACTACCTCTATGAAAACAATACCTCAGGACCGATAGTCCAACAAGTAAATAGTACGAATGCGACCTCACACACGTTCTCAAATCTTGATCCATCAAAAACCTATCAAGTACGTGTCTCGACAACCAATTGCCCCGTTGATGACCCACCCTTCTCGCTTACCGCACCTACTCAACCCATTGGTGCCATTGCAATCAACACCCCGATCAAATGCAAAGGCGAAGTTGCTGTCCTTCAGCTCACTGGGGTAGGCCAAGGCACGGGACCATACCAACTTCAAGCCTTTTTTGGTGGTAGCTGGACCTCCTTCGGTTCTGTTTTTGGCGGTTCTACTCACACAGTAAACTGGACTTTTCCTGGCACCTTTGAATTTCGTCTGATTGATGCAAATCAGTGTACTTTGCCACTGGGTACTCTCGCGATAGACGAACCTGCTGTTGCCTTATCCCTTTCCACCAGCAGTACTCCGGCTTCGGCCTGTCGTGACGATGGCACCATTTTACTTACTGCCGCGGGTGGAGAAGGCCCATACACCTATACCTACGATGGTACCACCAATGGTACCGGCATGTTTTCAGGAGTTCCCGGTAGCACCTACAATGTGAGCGTGGTGGATGGGCGCGGCTGCCTCGTGACAAGATCGGTCACCGTAGGAGAAAATCCTCCGATTATTTTACAGACCATTGAAACGAGACCTGTGACCTGCAGTAGTGATGGAGATGGCTACATCGAAGTTTCTGCCAGTGGCGGCAGTGGTGGCTTTATGTACTCAAGAGATGGGACTACCTTTCAAACGTCAGGCATTTTCCAAAACCTAGATGGTGCTAGCTACACCATAACCGCCCTTGATAGTCGTAGTTGCAGCACGACCAGCTCAATTTTGGTTGACGAGCCAGAGTCGATTCTGCTGCAAGGCCATATAGTGACCACACCGATCTTATGCTTTGGCGACAAAGCAACGGTCAACATCGTATTTGGCGGCCGGGGAAACGGGATCATAGAAGACTTCATGGTCTCGACGGACAACGGTTTGAACTACTTCACCGTCACTGAATCATCCGACGATCCCGAAGGTGAAATATCAGCCGTGACCCTCACTGATCTCGGTCCAGGTACCTATACAATTAAGATCAAAGATCTGAACGGATGTGAGTCTGTGGGCAATCTTTCCTTTACGTTCATCGAGCCTACTGAATTGATCGTGGTACTTGACTCCGTGAGTCACAGCACGTGCAACGGATCTGATGATGGAAAACTTCACTTCACTATCCAAGGTGGCACCGCTCCCTATACGGTCGAACTCTCGCTGAGCCCCGATAACCTTTTGCAAACCCAAGACGAGGCCAATTCTGGTCCCTTCGTCTTGACAAATGTTCCCCCCGGATCAGGTTATCAGATCCTTGTGATAGATGACAATGATTGCTCAACAGCCATCACGGGCATTGATCTCACCGAGCCTGCAGCGCTATCTGCAGCCTTATCTATCTCGGGTCCCAACATCGACTGCAGTGGAGCCAATGGCGAAGTAACTGTCACGCCAAGTGGCGGCACCGCACCTTATCAATATTCGACCGACAATGTGACCTTCCAAACTGATCCCATCCTCACCGGAGTTGGAACCATGGGCACAGTCTACGTCATCGATGCCAACGATTGCACTTTCCAAGATGATTTCAACATACCATTGGAGTCATTTGCACCAAATCCCACGATCACAGTGATCGATAGTGCAATCGCAAATTGCCAGCCTACCGTACACAACGCAACCATCCGAATTGATTTTACGGGCAATGGGTTTGATCACACTTGGACCATCTCAGATGCAACCATCGATGGTGGTGATTGCTCCATCGGCGTGGTCGCCACTCAGACGACAAACGCTACGACCTCGACACTCGATGTCTCAGATCTGCCGGCTGGATCATACCATGTCTGCGTCACTAGTGGTGTTTGCCAAGCGGGTCCATTTAGCTTCTCCATCGATCCACTTGATCCTCCTAGCCTAGAACTTGTAGAATTGATGCCCGTAGCCTGCGTAGGGGGAAGTACCGGAACCATCACGATTAGGGCAGTCGGCGGCAAAGGGCCATACACCATTCGTCAAAATAATGCTGATCCTGTAGTTGGATCGACAGCAACCTATTCAGGTCTTGCCGCCGGGAATAATTTTTACTCCGTCACAGATGACAGAGGCTGTACGTTTGGCATGATCTGGGAAATGACCG
>CAJQNM010000123.1 GCA_905479665.1 uncultured Saprospiraceae bacterium | reverse complement strand
AGACGGGGTCCAACCCTCCTCTGTGGAAATTTCAAGCCAAACCCTTTTCACCGAATCTACCCAGGAGCTGGGCATCGATTTTAAGCATTCCGAAAATGAATTTGACGACTTTTCCCGCGAGTTACTTCTTCCTCATAAACTCTCGCAATTAGGACCTGCGCTAGCCGTCGGTGATGTCAATGCGGATGGCTTAGATGATTTTTTTGTGGGAGGTGCTCAGGGGCAAGCAGGCATGTTGTATATCCAGGAAAGAACGGGCACGTTCATTAAATCCAATAATCTGCTATGGGATTCTGATATGGCATACGAAGATGTCGACGCGCTTCTTTTCGATGTCGATCAAGACAGTGATGCCGACCTATATGTAGTGAGTGGTGGATACAACCATGAGTCAGGAAGTGATTTCTACTCGGATCGACTCTACATCAATGAGGGAAACGGAATATTTAAAAGAGCCGATCCAGATGCACTACCAGCCATGCATACGGTGGGCTCATGTGTAAGGGCTGCCGACTATGATCAGGATGGCGATCAAGACCTTTTTGTCGGTGGAAGAGCACTGCCAGGCAAATATCCGACGGCACCCAGATCCTATTTATTGGAAAATCAAAACGGCCGGTTTGTAGATGTCACTGATGATCAAGCACCGGATTTGAGTCTACCTGGTCTGGTCACCGATGCAGCATGGACTGATCTCAATGGTGATGCAGCGCTAGATCTTGTCGTGGTCGGAGAATGGATGTCGCCGTTGATTCTATTAAATGTGGATAAAAAACTCGAAACCACTGTTAGCAATCTTGAAAGCGAAGTGGGCTGGTGGTTTTCCGTTCATCCCAGCGACCTTGATGCAGATGGCGACATCGATTTACTGTTGGGTAATCTCGGAAAAAACTACAAATACCAAGCGAGTCAAGAGCGACCATTTCAGGTCTACCTAGATGACTTTGATCAAAATGGCACTTCAGACATTGTGCTGGGATACTATTTTAATCAAACACTTTTTCCCGTGAGAGGCAAACAGTGTTCTTCTGAACAAATGCCTTTTATCAACGACAAATTTCCCACATACGACGAATTTGCCAAGGCATCCCTGATCGACATTTATGGCGAAGACAACCTCAGTACTTCCCTTAATTTGAAAGCCACCAATTTCTCTTCGCTAGTCGCTATTAATGATGGGTCTGGTTCTTTTTCCTTTGAAGAATTGCCCGCACTCACTCAGGCAGCTCCTATTAATGATGCCATTTCGATCGACTACAACAACGATGGACAGTCCGAATATTTTGTTGCTGGTAATATGCATCATGCCGAAGTAGAAACCCCAAGGGCTGATGCTGGAAAAGGCTGGCTATTGGAAAATACAAGTACAAAAGGATTGCAAGTCATTTCTCCAAGCATCGTCGGATATCCAGCCACAGGAGATGTCAAGAAATTGGCACGAATCACTTGTAATGGCAAACAAATAGTACTCGTCGCCACAAACAATGATAGTCTGCGTGCTTTTACGCTACATGCTGAAGAGTAATCTACTAATTCGAGTTTCGGGTGTGTTTGTCACTATCGTCCTAGATCCTTACAATCCCAGGGTTGCACTTCGCTCCACCCCGGGTTACTAATGTGCTGTCCCGCTGGGACAATAATCATTGAGCCTACTCCGGAAAGTGCCATCTTCACAAAATGAGTCTATTTTGGACCTGCCTGCAGGCGCAGGCAGGCAGGTGAGATTTACACTTTTTCGAGATTGGGTGATGCCTGAGTATCAGCCGATTGAGATAAATGGAAAGATCGCCAAAAGAGCCATTTTTGATTTGGCAACCTTTTCGGAGTAGGCTCATCATTTACCCTTAAACCGCAGCACCCTCGCAGCAGAATTATTTATCCCTACGACGAATGTATTTTTATTCACCCTCCTTATTTGCCTCACTTCTTCGTCAAGAAATAAACCACTGAAAGAAGGAGATACCGCACGGAATTGAAAACCACCAAGCCCTTCCAACAGCAGCCCTAGTCCGGCATCATTGTTGGGAGTCTCGACCTCGGCTTCCAACATATTTTGAACCAGTAATAGATCCTGAATTCCATCTGAATTAAAATCTCCAATACAGATATCGTTTGTGCAAGAAAACTGTGCTGTGGTTGGCAATTGATGCTCAATAAAGTTCTCTCCGGATTTATTTTCAAGAATCATGCTTCGAAATGTCTTTGCCTCTAAATGCAAAGCGCTTTCTAGCCTATTTGATCCATAGATATCTTCCAGCCCGGCAGAAGCAAACAAGTCGTAAGTGGGAAATACATCGGCTAACTCAGGGATCTGTTGTGCAGAGCACGATCGCCCTCGTACTGGAACTAGATCGCCAAAATTGTAGTGACTCAAGACAATGTCTCCTTGGCCATTGCCATCGAAATCGTCAAAATGAACTGAAAAAGGTGCCTTTCCTGAAGCCTTATATTTGTAGTTGAGTCCCAGATTGCCTAGGACTATATCATCATCACCATCATCATCTAAATCAGCGAGCTCGATCGCATACCACCACCCCGATTTTTCACTCAGAGACACCATTTTCTGGTCTACTGCAAAGACACCTCTGTCCTGTCTGAAGAACGTCGGTGCCATCCACATACCAACGACCATGATATCTAGGTCTGCGTCCTGATCAAAATCCGAACAGGCAATATCTGTCACCATTCCAATGTGCCGTAGCTCAGGAGCGACTGCCTCAGTGACATCTTCAAAGGAGAGTTGCCCAGATTCCATCAGTCGATTCTTGAGAAGTTGACTTTGACCTGCCTTGGGATATCTCCCAGGGACCTGTCTCCCTCCAACCAGCAAATCTAGATCCCCATCTCCATCGAAATCAAGCTCTTTTACGACCCCTCCGGAAGCATGAAATTGTGGCAGCACTTGAGCTGCACGCACAAAAACTCCTTCGCCATCATTCAAATAGATCCGGTCCTGGTAGATCTCACTATTCGCCGCAGCCTCGTTCCCCCCGCTCACGATGTACAGATCTTGATCCCCATCGTTATCTGCATCGAAAAATATTGCAGCCACATCTTCGTAGCGATAATCTTCGCCATAGCCCAAAGACGCTAGCCGACTGAACGTAGATTGCTCGGATTGCAGATAGATCTCCCCAGACTGGCCACCGGCGCCTCCTAAGAATACATCATCATACCCGTCTCCATTTACATCTCCTACGGCCAAGGCTGGTCCCAACTCTGATAATTTGTGTGGCAATAATATCTCTCGACTAAAATCGTCAAAATCATTCTCCAAGTGAGTGAAATATAAATTTGAGGCAAGTGTTACATCATTAAAAAATGGTGGCTTTTTCGATATTCTAAATTCCTCATCCCCCACCTCTACTTCAACCGTAATAGTCCGATTGATGGGTATATTCGTCCGTACTATCTTCTTTTTACCAATGAGGCTGATCACAATCGAATCAATATGTAGGCTATTGCCGAGACCGAAAGTTAGGGTCGACTCTGAGGCCGAATAAAACCCTCTGCTTCCTTGCTGCGAACGGATCTGAACGTTATCACCTGCATAAAGTTTGGCCGTCAATCCTGGCGAAAGATATGGCTTGCCCTCCAAAACGAAATTGACTCGAAGATAGTTTTGATTTTGCCCAACCGTATTTTCATAAATAAAGGCCTTTTGATTGACATTATTCACCACAAGGTCCAGGTCACCATCTCCATCCAAATCTCCAACCACAGCACCAGATGAAAAGGTCGAATCGACCAGACCACTGCTGGCAGACTGGTTGCCAAACTGATAATCCCCCATATTTCGAAAAAAGTAATTCCTCAGTTTAGTTGATGGGAAAAGGGCTGCAACTTCATTGTGGTCAACCTCCCCAATTAATTGTGAATAGTGCTCGATGGGAGTCGCTCGTTGCTGGCTCAATTCATTTAAATAATTTTCTACTCGTTTCAGGGCATCACTGTTGCGTAAGTCCCTCACAATTCCATTTGAAACAAAAATATCCTGTCG
>CAJQNM010000122.1 GCA_905479665.1 uncultured Saprospiraceae bacterium | reverse complement strand
CATTGCCACGAACAGTCACGATTTCCAAGGGTTGAAAGTGTTCTGGAACGACTCGAATCTCAAATTAATCGTAGCTTGGAAAAGCGAATCAAAAAAACGCTTTAACAATTAAGACAAGCATATATATTGCCTTTTTTTTTGGTCTAGCTGTGTTGGGCTATCTCCTATTTGGCGACCGAGATAAGGTCGACTTCAACGAGGATATCCGCCCCATTCTGAACCAAAAATGCATGAGTTGCCACGGCGGTGTGCGCCAGCAGGGAGGCTTAAGTTTTCTCACTCGTGAAACCGCTCTTACGGAGCTCGAATCGGGAGTTTTTGCCATCGCTCCAAACTCCGTTTCCAAAAGTGTGCTCATTGATCGCATCGAGCATCAAGATCCAGAGGTGCGCATGCCACCCACGGGAGAACCCCTAAACGCACAGGAGATTAAGGTCTTCAAAAAGTGGATCGAAGAGGGCGCTGAGTGGTCTGAGCATTGGTCTTTCCTACCTCCCGATACAAATCTCCAGCCACCTGAACTTGAGTCATCATGGATACGAAATGAGGTTGATGCTTTTGTACTGAACCGCCTGGAGCAAGAAAAGGTGAGCCAGGCTGTAGATGCAGATCCTGCCACCTTGGTACGTCGAGTTTCGCTAGATCTGATTGGATTACCACCCGATCCGGGGCTGGCTGCCGATTACCTGGCTGACCCAAACGACGAGACCTATACCAAATTTGTCGATTCGCTGCTGGCCTCTCCTCATTTCGGAGAGCGCTGGGCTGCATTGTGGCTCGACCTTGCACGCTATGCAGATTCTCAAGGCTATCAAAAAGATCCCTTGCGGCGCACTATGTGGGCCTACCGTGACTGGGTCATCCATGCCCTCAATCAAGACATGCCTTTTGATCAATTTACCATCGAGCAGCTGGCCGGAGATTTATTGCCAGACCCAACAGATGGACAATTGCTCGCCACGGCATTTCATCGCAACACCATGTCTAATGACGAAGGCGGGACAGACGATGAAGAATTTAGGGTGGTGGCTGTTATAGATCGGGTCAACACATCGTTTGAAGTCTGGCAAGGTGTCACCATGAGCTGCGTGCAGTGTCACAGCCATCCCTACGATCCGATTCAACATGAAGAATATTATCAAGCCTATGCC
The DNA here is from genome assembly GCA_905479665.1 of uncultured Saprospiraceae bacterium. GTDB lineage: Bacteria > Bacteroidota > Bacteroidia > Chitinophagales > Saprospiraceae > CAJQNM01. The sequence continues at coordinate 3,883 of CAJQNM010000122.1, read as the reverse complement.
ATCTTCAATCAAACGGCCGATCATGATCATCCGAAAGACTTGCCCAAACAATCAGTGTTTTCACCGGCACAACTCGACATCCGCACAGCACTGACCAACAAAATGGAGGCCCTGAGCAATCGTGGTGATACACTCTCGCCAACGTATCAAGAAGCACTCTCTTCTTTTCTCTCCATTCAGCCGTCAAATGTACCGGTATTGCAGACCCTCGCAGACAGTACACGTGATACCAGACTATTTGAGCGAGGCAATTGGCTGGCCCATGGCAAAGAAGTGAAACCGGGTGTTCCACAAGCGATAGACGCTCACCAGAAAACACCAATTTCAAATCGACTTGATTTTGCAAAGTGGCTGGTGGACGAAAAAAACCCCCTCACCGGGCGAGTTATGGTCAATCGATTGTGGGAGCAAATTTTTGGCATTGGCTTGATCGAATCACTGGAAGATTTTGGCACCCAAGGCTATGAGGCTTCTCATCCAGAACTACTTGACTGGCTTGCCGTCCAATTTTCTCAGGATCTCAATTGGAGTATCAAGCAGATCTTGCGTACGATTGTATTGTCCTCTACCTATCAACAAAGTTCATCGATTACGGATGAGCTGCTGGCTCGTGACCCATACAATCGGTTGCTGGCTCGAGGGCCACGTCTACGCTTATCTGCAGAGCAGATACGAGATCAAGCATTGGTGGTGAGTGGCCTATTTAATGCCAAGGTCTATGGTCCCAGCGTGATGCCTTACCAGCCCGAAGGCGTTTGGAATACGATACGTCACGTGGGCAGCTGGCATGATCCCGAAGATGAGAACGACAAATACCGACGAGGCCTGTACACATTCTGGAGGCGGGTGAGCCCGTACCCGAGTATGATCGCCTTTGACACGCCAAGCCGCGAGCTCTGTGTCTCACGCCGCATTCGCACCAACACTCCAATTCAAGCATTGATCACCATGAATGATCCGGTCTATGTAGAAGCAGCACAAGCGCTGGCAAATCTGATGGCTGAATCGAGTACCGATTTAGATACGCGCATTGCTGTCGGATTTCGACGTATTTTTTATACAGATCCAACTGCGCTAGAGCTGGAAACATTGACCACCCTCTATCATGAAACCATCAAGAAATACCGTAATAATGCACTTGATCCGGATCTTCAGCGGTTGCAGGGAGAGCCCCACGATGCTGCGCTGGCATTGGTCGCCTCGGTCATGCTAAATTTGGATGAGGCCATAATGAAGAGCTGATGAGTCTGCTGCACGAAGTATTTGATCAGGAAAGCAAGTATCTCACTCGACGTCATTTCTTGCGGAATGGCTCACTCGGGCTCGGTGCTGCTGCTCTCTCGGGGTTACTCGGATGTGCACCGAGCGAGAGCATTGGTGTTGCGCCCCAGGTCAATCCAAAAGCAAAAGCGAAAACCGTCATCTTCTTGCATATGGCAGGGGCCCCTTCTCAATTGGAGCTCTTTGACTACAAACCTCTCCTGCAAAAACTAGACGGAAAAGCCTGTCCTCCCTCTCTGCTTGAAGGAAAGCGTTTTGCCTTCATTCGAGGTGTTCCAGATATGCTAGGACCTCAGTTTTCATTTTCCCAGCATGGAGAGACCGGCACTTGGCTATCTGAATTACTACCTAATTTTCGTGAGGTAGTCGATGATGTCCTACTGACCAAGGCGCTCTACACAGAAGAATTTAATCATGGCCCTGCCCAGCTCTTTATGCATACGGGCAGTGCACGCTTAGGTCGACCTTCATTTGGCTCGTGGGTGACCTACGGTCTGGGGTCTGAAAATGCCAATCTGCCAGGATTTATCGTCTTAGTGAGCGGCCAGTCTGCGCCAAGTGGTGGCAAGAGTTTGTGGGGCAGTGGCTTCCTCCCTTCCATGTATCAGGGGGTCGAGTTTCGCTCACAGGGCGATCCCGTACTGTATCTCAGTAATCCCGATGAGGTATCTCGAAACATTCGCCGCGATGCCATAAATGCCATCAACAAGATCAATGAATCGGCGTATCAAGAGGTCAATGACCCAGAGATCCTCACGCGCATGGCCCAGTACGAGATGGCCTTCAAGATGCAAATGACGGTGCCCGAAGCCACCAATCTGAGTGAAGAACCCGACTACATCCACGAGATGTATGGTACGGCTCCGGGCGAAATATCATTTGCCAACAATTGCCTTTTGGCCCGGCGACTGGCCGAGCGTGGTGTACGCTTCATTCAGCTGTATCACCGGGGCTGGGACTCTCACGGCAGCAATGATTTTGAAAGCCTCCACGGCGGGTTTCTCAAGCGTGTTAAGGAAGTCGACCAACCCATGACAGCCTTGGTCAAGGATCTGAAACAACGCGGTATGCTGGAAGATACACTGGTCGTTTGGGGTGGTGAGTTTGGCCGTACCCCGATGCAAGAAAACCGTGGCGGCATCAGCAATAAATTTAAAGGGCGTGACCACCATGGTGCAGCCTTTACCATGTGGATGACTGGTGGTGGTATGAAAACGGGCACGACCTACGGAGAAACCGATGAGATAGGCTATGATGGGATTTCGGGACGCATGCACGTTCACGATTTGCAAGCCACCCTTCTGCACCAACTCGGCATTGATCACGAAAAGCTAACCTACCAATTTCAGGGGCGGGACTTCCGTCTCACGGATGTGCACGGACATGTGGTCAAGGATATTTTGGGGTAGAGCATTCTCCCAATATTGCAAATTTCAACTATACAGATTGTGGTCAGGATCCAACCACCTAACATAGAAGACTGAGTCGATTAAAAATCCGTGTACCCTGCCATGCTCATTAGCGGATACCTCAAATTGATATGGTATGGAGACTAAGTTTTCCTCATTTGGTATAGCAAATGAATTCTCAGAAGTCTCATCCCAATCAATTGGATGAGATCTCAATGACTTGCTTCTGCTAGAATAAAACTCTTGTGGAGTAAGCCGCGATAGTTCTCTTAGCCTATCCGTAAGTACATTGAAGTATTCTAAATCCTTAGAATATGGGTCGAATTTATTTTCCTCTACAAGAAAATACTTATAGGAAAAACTTAAGAGGGAGTTGGGCTCAATCTTTATCGAATCTTTAGCCCGTGCAATAGCAGACGTTCTAAGATGTTTTGGCTTGTGAAACTTTCTAGCCATTCACAACAAATTGCTGATAATAGTCGATCATGGATTGATCCGTAATTACATTCTCAGAAGGAGCATCCATCGGCAAGTCAGCTCTTGCCATTTTCCAAGGATCTTCACTATGAGTCAATCTTTCCAACTCAAATCCAGACAATCCAAAATACTCATCGACAATATCGACTAACAGTTCACATTGTTCCTTACTAACTATTTTGTCGCAAAAATTATCTATATACCTCTGATCCAAATCTTCTCTCTCAATCGGTCTCCAACCAAAATTTCGATATTCTCTGTAAGCTTCGGGCAAGACCGGTCCATGAACCCAAGCCTGAAAATCGCCTTCAATCAACCGATCACCAAAATATGCCAAGTGCCATGCCTGAGCATAATACAGTAGTTTCTGAAGCTTCAAATTTGAGATAAGATTACCTGTCTCATTGGATAAACCAATAAAGTAATCCACTAAGAAGTTGTATGTGGTTTTCTTGACCATGCGGGATGATAGTTTCCAAATATAACGAATAAAGAGTCTGGAAGTTCCCAGTTGAGAACTACGGCAAGGGGTAGCTATCTCAAAAACAGCTCATCCAAATACTTTTCTCTGGTCTCTGCACTATAATTATCTGAACAATTCAAACCTGAATTCATAATACTCAAGCAGCGGCCATTTTCAGAAATGGTCTCCAGATGACTCCGATTTAAAACGCAATGTCCCAATTCGTGAAAGATGAGTCGCTCTTTCTGCATGG
>CAJQNM010000121.1 GCA_905479665.1 uncultured Saprospiraceae bacterium | reverse complement strand
CTAGAGCTATCTTTCTCGATCTTCATCAAGGATCCGAAGTCACGGTTCAGTGCATCAGTTTGCGTGAGCAATTCTTGAGAGAATTCCACCGGTGACCTTTTGCTGAGGTTGACGAAGCGCAAGCGAAAGGACAAGGTTTTCTCATTATCAATTATGTCAAAGCGCTGAATGGTTTGAAACTCTTGATTAATGCGCCGAAGTGCATTGGCCTGGGCTGTGTCGGTTGGGCCTTCAGCTCGATAGATGCTAGAGGCCGATCTGGGGAAATACAGGTAGGTAATTGCAGATGGCTGATAAGCTGCCGTGACCGAGTACAGGGTTTGTGCTTCCGCATCAAGGCCTTCCAGCAAGTAGACGATCTCGTCGTGGTCTAGTTTTTCGTCGGCGCTCAGCCGATCCAGGTACTGATATGATAGATCAACGGCTTTATCGATCTGATCGATCTGCTCAAAGCGCTCTCCACTCAGCGATCTAGATATCCGATAGGAAGATACCTTGTCGTTATTGTCCTCCCATATCAGCAGCGATCCCTCGGCATTGTCCTGGGCGGCAAAACTACTTGAGGCACTTTCGGTGGTGTCAATTTCGATTAGTGGGTTCCAAAGAAGTTCTGTGGGTGTCGCATATACTGTAGTGCACAGAAGCAAAAACAAGGCGAATAATGTGATAGGCTGCGTAAAGGCAAGAATAGTTGGTGTGCACATAATTTGTAGGTTTTGGTACCCAGCTAATAAGTTTACCTACGGAATCGAACTAATAAGGTAGTTATTCTCAGATACGAATCCAAACTGAGTGACCTGCTTACCCCCTATCGCTCAAATAATCCTACACTTTCATTAGATCACAAGTGCCAAACTTTTCAGTGCATTTAGGAATAAGTGTCTTCTCAAATTCTTTATACTCTGTCGTATCTAACCTAATCCCCGAAGCGTCCTGTATAAAGCTGATGGCGATTTTCACAAAGGGGTTGAAAGCGAAAACAAAACTCTCTCCACTATGATAGCACCTCATCGTATAACATGCCCCAGATTCTCTAGAGGCATATTTGAGTTCCCCAGGTGCCGAATTCTTGGATTCTTCGATTGTCCTAATCCATGCTGGTCTTGTTGCAGGGAGTTGTTTCAGGTGTTTCGCACCCAAAATAGTACTAATCACAAGTCCGTAGTTAGGATTACACCTGTCCACAAATGATGATGCATCTCCTTTTTCTTTCGACAAACTGTCTCTCGTCTAGTGAATCTCCCTGAATCAGCATTCATTGTATTTAATTCATGTTATGGTTTTTTAGGCTTGAATCCAACTCCCATTTGGGGTAAGTCGTGCCTATGGTTGGATACAGATCATTGACTTGACCAGAGCTTTTGAATATCACTCGTAGACCATTCACCCAGTCTCCTCCTCCGTATCCTTGTTCCTTGTTTGTAAACTTCTGCAAGGCATCCTCGGTAAAAGTGGCATCTATGCTAGCACCATCAAGTTAGATTAAATTCTATGTATTGAGTTGTATTGACTTGTTGAAATAAACGCGAGGCCGACATGAAGGTATAACTTCTATTGTAGGTGATTTTGGCCGGACTTGCACTTCCTTGTTCGGTCGTGACCAAGATGACTCCGTTGCCAGCACGAGCTCCGTAAACAGTGGCAGTAGCATCTTTTAGATCGGTCACCCATGCAATATCATTTGGATCGATGCGACTCAATACGGACTGAATCCCATCGGCAAGAATAAGTGGTGATCCCGCATATCCGCGAATACGTACCTGTGTGTTCTCAGGAAAAATAGCAATTGTACTTCACACTACCGCCAAACGCCACAGACAAACCCATTGCAGAACTATCGTGAGATTATCACGGTTTCCTCCAAATAAAGTTTCAGCAAACGGACCCGTTGGTCTTAATCATCGATGCGCTGACGTTGCCTATCACTCAGTCCCTGCCGAAAGTACACATCAGGCTTGTGATTGACTCGATGCCTTTTCATCTCGGGGTCATGCAGATCCAAACTTAAATCACAATCGAATCTCACCAACATCGAGTGAAATCGGTCTTTGCCTCCCAAAGCAATAAAATGTGCCATGCCCCAAGTTATGCCTCGACCATCTTTCGTATCTGAAAACGCATCAGGTACATGTGGTGCGGCCGCCCAAGGCATCATCTCGGTAATGGAGGCAATTTCAAAATTCACCCAGTCTTCTGCGTACTGAATGGTATTATGTTCTGGTCCGTCTTTATATACGAGGGCTGCGACACCAGACTTAAACGGAAAGAGTGAAGTCTCATGTCCTGATGTAATTACTGGATTTAACGGATGCTTTGTAAAAGGGCCCAGCGGATCGTCTGCAATCGCAAGTCCCTGCATCCTCAACAAATCTGGCTTCTCATCAAAGTCAGATTTATAATAGATATATACCTTACCATCATGCACCAAAGGATAGGGGTCGTGGATTGAGTATTGGTCCCACTCCCCTTTCTTACCATTTGGAAGGACCACTTCATTATGTGCAGTCCATGGCCCCTCGGGTGAGTCTGCATAAGAAACGGCAACAGGACAATCGTCGCCTCTCTTGCCACTTGCTTCCATAAACCCTTGATAATATAAATAATACTTTCCCTGCCACTCTAGAATATCCGTGGTGGTGACTGATCGCCAGCCCACCAATGGTTTTTCCGGTCGTCGGATCGCCACACCCTGCTCATCCCAACTGAATCCATCTCGAGAAGTCGCGTACCAAATTTCAGCAAGGTCCCAATCAGAAGAAGGAATCGTATCATTTGAACGGGCAGCACCTCTCGGTGGCGTGGAGGTATTGCGGTACGTATACCACACGTAATACGTTTCGTCATAGCGGATCACCTTGGAAGGGTCTCTGCGAGAGATCGTACCGTCGTGATCGTGGTAATCAAAGCCTTCGAGCTCCGTATATTTAAATTGACTAAAGAGTTCGTTATTATCCGGACGTGGGGACAAATAATCAGTATAAATGCGCTCCATAGCGGAACTCATGTCACGATCGGGTTTTGTATCCGGTAGCTGAAACGGAAATGCGGAGTCGTCATGCGCCTTTTCCTGCTGGCAAGCAAAAATAAAGGGCACAGCAAGAAAAAGAACTGACTTGAAGGATACTCGACTTTTTGATTGGTCCATATTGCCGTGAATTATTATACCAAAATTCAATTGTTCATACAGCGCATACTATGCCTGTCTAAAGGCACAATTGAAAATGCGATCCAAAATTGCAATGTAGGGTCCTGCTGCGTATGACTATCACGAATTCAAGATGTTTCAAACCAAAGATGCCAACGGTACGGTCGTGCCGATTGAAAGTACAGGAGATCCATTTGTAAGCCAGGATGGGAAAATCAAGGCTCCTTCAGGTCCCGGTTTAGGCGTACTGATTGATCCAGAATATGTGGCAAAACATAAGGTTTTTACTGGACGGTGATGCATTGCTTTGCAATTAAAATCAGGGGCTCCACTGTGATTTTTCCTCGCAATCGTAGGCATTCTTACGCTTGAGAAGGAAAATCGCAGGACGTCCTTGAGTTCGCGGGTATTTTGGCTTGTAGCAGATGATCTAATGAATAAATTAGATAATGGGGGAGTAAAAGAATCAATATTTATCCGTTATGAAAATAATAAAATTCCTATTTTAGGGGAAATAGTCCACTCGTGAAAGAAATATTGATGGTGATCTGGGCCCTAGTGGCCCTGCAACTGCATGCTGCTTCGACAGAATCAGCGATGATTCAATCTATAGATAGGGAGATTTCTGGCCTTGTTGTCGGTGATGACAGTGAGCCGCTAATTGGTGCGACAGTACGAATTACCAATAACATTGGGACGGTAACGAACCTCGATGGCACTTTCTCTCTGACGGCTCCAGATGGAGAAAATAGATTGACCGTTTCATACACCGGCTACTTAACCCAAGACGTAGACATAACTGGCTTGGATTACGTAGAGGTCACTCTACAGCAGGGTATATCAAGCCTAGACGAGATCGTCGTCGTAGGCTATGGGGTGCAAAGGCGCAGTGATGTGACCGGCGCTATCGGTTCCATACGGGAAGAAGAATTACTCAACACTTCAGCGGCAAGTACAGCTGCGATCATGCAAGGTAAAGTAGCTGGTGTGCGGGTTGACAATAATGGTGGTGCTCCCGGGGCCGGGGTGAATGTGGTGATTAGAGGTACGGGTACATTTGGCAACGATCAACCACTCTATGTCATTGATGGAAGCATTGTGCAATCGATGGATTTTCTCAATCCCAATGACATTGAATCTATCGAAATTCTCAAAGATGCGTCAGCTGCAGCCATTTA